>CAXTUQ010000004.1:0-30681 GCA_964247405.1 uncultured Acetobacteraceae bacterium | reverse complement strand
GCTATACCCGCGTGCTCAAGGCCGGGGCGGGTGCGGTAGCGGTCGGCCAACGCGGTAAACAGCTTGGCGACGATCACCTCGTCCCGAAGCTGCGCATGGGCCTGCCGCCGGGCATGAAGCCCGCCGCGCTTGCCGAGGGTGATCAGCTTCTCCGCCACCGGGCGCAGTTCCTTGGCCTTGGGCAGGGTGGTGGTGATCTGCTCGTGCTTGATCAGCGCCACGGCCATGTTGCGGAACATGGCCAGACGGTGGCTCGAGGTAACGCCGAGTTTGCGGCCGGAAACACCGTGGCGCATGGTAAAGCTCCTCCTCTCTTAGAATCTAGAACGGCTCATCAAGCCGCTTGGCCAGGTCCTCGATGTTCTCCGGCGGCCAGCCGGACACGCTCATGCCGAGCGACAGCCCCATGGCGGTCAGCACCTCCTTGATCTCGTTCAAGGACTTGCGGCCGAAGTTCGGGGTGCGCAGCATCTCCTGCTCGGTCTTCTGCACGAGGTCGCCGATATAGACGATGTTGTCGTTCTTCAGGCAGTTCGCGCTGCGCACGGACAATTCCAGCTCGTCCACCTTGCGCAGCAGGTTGCGGTTGAACGGCAGGTCGTCATGGATGTCGTCGGCGCGGGCAAGCTGCGGCTCGTCGAAGTTGATGAAGAGCTGCAACTGGTCCTGCAGGATGCGCGCGGCGAGCGCCACGGCGTCCTCCGGCGTCACCGCGCCGTTCGTCTCGACCTGCAGCAGCAGCTTGTCGTAGTCCGTCACCTGCCCCACGCGCGTCGGCTCGACCTTGTAGGACACCCGCTTGACTGGCGAGTAGATCGCGTCGATGGGGATCAGCCCAATGGGCGCGTCCTCCGGACGGTTGCTCGCTGCAGGGACGTAGCCCTTGCCGAGGTTGACGGTGAACTCCATGCCGAGCTTCACGCCGTCGTCCAGCGTGCAGATCACCAGGTCCGGATTCATCACGTCGATGTCGGAGCCGGTCTGGATCTGCGCGGCCGTGATCTCGCCGGGGCCGGTGGCGGTCAGCACCATGCGCTTCGGGCCTTCGCCGTGCATCCGCAGCGCCAACTGCTTGATGTTGAGCACGATGTCGGTCACGTCTTCCCGGACGCCGGCGATGCTGCTGAACTCATGCAGCACGCCGTCGATCTGCACCGCCGTCACCGCCGCCCCTTGAAGGGACGACAGCAGCACGCGGCGCACGGCGTTGCCGAGCGTCATGCCGAAGCCGCGCTCCAGCGGCTCCGCCACCACGGTTGCGACGCGGTGCGGGTCCGACCCCGGCTCGACGTCGAGCTTTTCCGGCTTGATCAGGGATTGCCAATTACGTTGGATGACCATGGATCATCTCCAAACAGAACAAGCGACGCCACCCAACGGTGGCGCCGCGCCAAAGCCAGTGCAGGCGGTCAGACCCGGCGGCGCTTGCGCGGGCGGCAACCGTTGTGCGGGATCGGCGTCATGTCGCGGATCGCCGTGATCGCGAAGCCCACCGCCTGGAGCGCGCGCAATGCGCTTTCGCGGCCGGAGCCGGGGCCGCTGACCTCGATCTCCAGCGTCTCCATCCCGTGCTCGCGCGCCTTCTTGCCCGCGTCCTCCGCTGCGACCTGCGCCGCGTAGGGGGTGGACTTGCGGCTGCCCTTGAACCCCTGCATGCCGCTGGACGACCAGGCAATCGTGTTGCCTTGGGCGTCGGTGATCGTCACCATGGTGTTGTTGAAAGTCGCGGCCACATGGGCGACACCGGAGATGATGTTCTTGCGCTCCTTCTTACGGGGACGCGAAGAGGCGGGCTTCGCCATTCAGGTATTCCTATCAGTTCTTGCGCCGCCGAAACGGCAAACGGGTCAGCCGCGACGCGGCTACTTGGTGACTTTCTTCTTGCCGGCGATGGCCACGGCCTTGCCCTTGCGGGTCCGGGCGTTGGTGTGGGTGCGTTGCCCATGCACGGGCAGGCCGCGGCGGTGCCGCAAGCCGCGGTAGCAGCCGAGGTCCATCAGCCGCTTGATGTTCATCGCCACCTCGCGCCGCAGGTCGCCCTCGACGCGGTAGTCCCGGTCGATCAACTCGCGGAGGCGCAGCACCTCGTCATCGGACAGTTGGTTGACCCGGCGGTCATCCGGAATCTCAAGCTTCTTGCAGATATCGACGGCGTTGGACGGGCCGATGCCGTAAATGTAGCGCAAGCTGATCAGCACGCGCTTGTTGGTCGGGATGTTCACACCGGCAATACGGGCCAAGCCAATAACTCCTCACCATCTCAAAGCCGTCCGGTGCAGCGGCCGGGGCTGAGATCCTTTAAACAGGCCCTGCTCGCTTTCGCGCTGGAAGCCCTCGAATTAAAAAATCACCCGGCGCAAGCGCCACAAGGCAAGACGGGGTGATATACGCCGCAGCCAGCGCAAGTCAATGCGCTGGCATCAACTTGTCGTGACTGTCCGCTTCGGCACCCCGGCCAGCACCGCCTCAATCTTTCGCGACACGGTGTCCACATCCGCCATGCCGTCCAGGGTCACGAGCCGGCCGGTCTTGCTGTAATGCGGCAGGATCGGCGCGGTCTGCGTGTGGTAGGCGTCGAGCCGGGCGGCCACGGTTTCCCGCCGGTCATCGGCCCGGCGGACGAACTCATGGCCGCCGCACACGTCGCAGGTGCCCTCCACGCGCGGCGTCTGGAAATTGTCGTGGTAGCCTGCGCCGCACTTGGCGCAGGTGAACCGCCCGGCGATGCGGTCCACCAAGGCGATGTCGTCCACCTTCAGCTCGATTACCGCGTCGATGGGGGTGCCGGCATGGTCCAGCATCAAGTCCAGCGCATCGGCCTGGGGCACCGTGCGCGGGAAGCCGTCCAGGATGAAGCCGCGCGCCGCATCCGGCTGCTGGATACGCTTCTCCAGCATGGCGATGATCAGGTCGTCCGAGACGAGCTGCCCGGACTCCATCACCGCCTTGGCGCGCTGCCCGATCTCGCTGCCGGCCTTGACCTCGGCGCGCAGCATGTCGCCTGTCGAGATTTGCGCGATGCCGTGCCGTTGCTGCAGCCGCTTCGCCTGGGTGCCCTTGCCGGCGCCGGGCGGCCCCAACAGGATCAGGTTCATCGGGCGCGGCCCTTGACCCGCGACTTGCGGATCAGGCCCTCGTATTGGTGGGCCAGCAAATGCGACTGGATCTGCGTCACCGTGTCCATGGTCACGGATACGATGATCATCAGGCTGGTGCCGCCGAAGTAGAACGGCACGCCGTAGCGGCTGATGAGGATCTCCGGCAGCATGCACACGACGCACAGGTACAGCGCGCCCACCGTCGTCAGCCGGGCGAGGATGCGGTCGAAGTAGTCCGCGGTGTTCGAGCCGGGGCGGACGCCCGGGATGAACCCGCCATACTTCTTCAGGTTGTCCGCAGTCTCCTGCGGGTTGAACACCACCGCCGTGTAGAAGTACGAGAAGAAGATGATCATGGCGGCATAGGCGAGCATGTACAACGGCTCGCCGTGCCCCAGCCGCTGCCCGATCCAGGCCAGCCAGGAGTTGGAGTTGTTCTGCGAGAACCCGGCAATGGTCGCGGGGATCAGCAGGATGGAGCTGGCGAAGATCGGCGGGATCACCCCAGCGGTGTTCACCTTGAGCGGCATGTGCGTGCTGTCGCCGCCGAACATGCGCTGCCCGACCTGGCGCTTCGGATACTGGATGCTCACCCGGCGCTGCGCCCGCTCCATGAACACCACGAAGGCGATCACCGCGACGGCGATCACCATGAAAGCCAGGATGAACACCGGGGACAGCGCGCCGGTCCGCCCAAGCTCCAACAGGTTGGCCAGGGCATGCGGCAGGTTGGCGACGATGCCGGCGAAGATGATGAGGCTGGTGCCGTTACCGACGCCACGCGCCGTGATCTGCTCCCCCAGCCACATCAGGAACATCGTCCCGCCCACCAACGTGATGACGCAAGACGCGCGGAAGAACAGGCCGGGGTCGATCACGGCGGAGCCGAAGTTGCCGTGCATCGACTCCAACCCGACGGCGATCCCGTAGGATTGCACCAGGGCGATCAGCACCGTCACGTAGCGGGTGTACTGGTTCAGCTTCTTGCGCCCGCTTTCCCCCTCTTTCTTGAGGGTTTCCAGCGACGGCACCGCGGCCGACATCAACTGGATGATGATGCTGGCGCTGATGTAGGGCATGATGTTGAGGGCGAACACGGTCATGCGGCCGAGCGCGCCGCCGCTGAACATGTCGAACATGCCCAGGATGCCGCCGCCGTTCTGGGACAGCATCTCGCCCATCACCGACGCATCGACGCCGGGCACCGGGATGTAGGTGCCGATGCGGTACACCAGCAAGGCGCCCAGGGTGAACCAGATGCGCGACTTGAGCTCGGTGGCCTTGCCGAGCGTGCCGAGATTGAGGTTTGCCGCAAGCTGCTCGGCCGCTGAGGCCATGAACCGTCCCCCTTATGCAGTCGCGGTGCCGCGCGTGGACCCTAACGGGGCCGGGGCACCACCATTGACCAAACTGTGCAGCCGGCCGGCTTAGGGAAGCAAGCCTTCATCGAACAATTCTATGGCGATGAGGCAGCGGGCGGCTCCGTCGGGCGGAGCAGCGTGACCGAGCCGCCGGCGGCCTCAACCGCCGCGACCGCTGCCGCCGACGCACCAGACACGGTGATGGTGATCGCCCGCGTCACCGTCCCGGTGGCGAGCAGCCGCACGCCGTCCACCTTGTTCAGCCGCGCGAGGCCCGCCGCTTGCAGCGTTTCCGCCGTGATCGGCTGGCCGGCGGGGAGCCGGCCCGACTCCAACGCCTTCTCGATGGCGCCCAGGTTCACCGGCGCGTATTCCTTGCGGAACATGTTGTGGAACCCACGCTTCGGCAGGCGCCGGTAGATCGGCAGCTGCCCGCCCTCGAACCCGTTCAGCGCGACGCCTTCGCGCGCCTTCTGGCCCTTAACGCCCTTGCCGGAGGTCTTGCCCTTGCCGGAGCCGATGCCGCGGCCGAGCCGCTTCGACTTCAAGTGGGCGCCGGGGTTGTCCCGTATCTCGTTCAGCTTCATGACTGCTCCTCCACCCGGACCAGGTGGGCGACCTTGCGCAACATGCCACGCACCGAGGGCGTATCCTCAAGCTCCCGGGTCCGCCGTAGCTTGCCCAGGCCGAGGCCCGTCAACGTTTGGATCTGATCCTTCTTGCGGCCCAGGCCGGACGCGATCTGCGTGAACCGGACCGTGGCCTTCGGAACTGCCGGGTCAGACATCGGCCGTCTCCTGCACCGCATCGCGGCGGCCGAGGATGTCGGACACCTTCTTGCCGCGCCGGGCCGCCACGCTGCGTGGGCTGCCGCATCGCTCCAGCGCGGCGAAGGTCGCCTTCACCATGTTGTGCGGGTTGCGGCTGCCGAGCGACTTGGCCACCACGTCGCCGATGCCGAGCGTCTCGAACACCGCGCGCATCGGTCCGCCGGCGATGATGCCCGTGCCCGCGGTGCAGGACCGCAGGACCACGTGCCCGGCGCCGAAATGGCCCTCGACGTCGTGATGCAGGGTGCGGCCTTCCTTCATCGGCACCCGGATCATCTTCTTCTTGGCCCGCTCGGTCGCCTTGCGGATCGCCTCCGGCACCTCGCGCGCCTTGCCTGCGCCGTAGCCCACACGGCCTAGCGCCGCAAAGGCGAACCGGCGTCCGCCCTTCACCACCTTGGCCACCCGGTTGATGGTGACGAGCTTGTCGATCAGGTCGTCGCCGTCGCGGTCGCGGTCCCGTCCGCCGCGCCCGCCGTCCCTAGATTCACGTGCCATGTTCTATCCCCTCAGAACGCCAGCCCGCCTTCACGGGCAGCGTCGGCCAGCGCCTTGACGCGGCCGTGATACAGATAGGCGCCGCGGTCGAACACGACCATGCTCACCCCCGCCGCCATGGCCCGCTCGGCCACCAGCTTGCCGACCGCCGCCGCTGCGTCCTTGTCCGCGCCGGTCCGCAGCGCCTCGCGCAAGCTCTTGTCGAGGCTTGACGCCGCGGCCAGCGTGGTGCGGCTCGCGTCGTCGATCACCTGGGCATAGATGTGCTTGCCCGATCGGAACACCGACAAGCGGGGACGCCCGGCGGACTTCTGTCGCAGCTGGTAGCGGAGGCGCTCGCGCCGCCGCGCCTTGAGATCCTGTGGAGCGCTCATCTTACTTCTTCTTGCCTTCCTTGCGCCGGATCTGCTCGCCCTCGTACTTCACGCCCTTGCCCTTATAAGGCTCCGGCGGACGGTACCGGCGGATTTCCGCCGCGACCTGCCCCACCTGCCGCTTGTCGACACCGGTGAGCGTGATGGCGGTGGGCCGCGGCGTCGTGACCGTGATGCCAGGCGGCACCGGATACACCACGTCATGCGAGAACCCCAGGTTGATCACCAGGTTCTTGCCTTGCACGCTGGCGCGGAAGCCGGTGCCGGTGATCTCCAGCGTCTTGGTATAGCCGACCGACACGCCCTGCACCATGGCGGCCAGCAGGGCGCGCGTGGTGCCCCACATCATGCGCGCCTGGCTCTCGTTGCTGCGCGGCCGGATCGTCACCTGGTTGCCCTCGATCTCCGCGTCGACGTGGTCGGTCAGCGGCAACGACATGGTGCCGAGCTTGCCCTTGGTGGTCAGCACCCGGTCCACCACCGCCACGTCGACGCCGCTCGGGACCGTCACGGGATATTTGCCTACGCGAGACATCGTGTATACCCCCCTTAGAAGACGCGGAATAGGACTTCGCCGCCGACATTGGCAGCGCGGGCCTCGCCGTCGCTCAGCACGCCGCGCGGCGTGGACAGGATCGAGACGCCCAGGCCGGCATACACGCGGGGCAGTTCCTTGATCTTGGAGTATACCCGGCGGCCCGGCTTGGACACCCGGGTGATCTCCTTGATCACCGGCTCGCCCTCGCTGTATTTCAGCTCGATGCGCAGTTGCGCGACGCCGGGGCGCAGTTCTTCCGCAGCGTAACCGCGGATGAAGCCTTCGCGCTTCAATGCCTCAAGCACGTTGGCCCGCAGCTTGGACGCGGGTGCCACGCAGACGGTGTGGCGGCTGCGCTGCGCGTTGCGGATGCGGGTGATCATGTCACCCAGCGGATCGGACATCGACATGCTGCCGCTCCCTTACCAGCTCGCCTTGACCATGCCCGGCAGTTGGCCGGAACTTGCCAAGGCGCGGAGCATGTTGCGGGACAGCTTGAACTTCCGGTAATTGCCGCGCGACCGGCCGGTCAGGGCGCAGCGCAGGCGCACGCGCACCGCCGCCCCGTTGCGCGGCAGTTGCGCCAGCTTCATCGACGCCTCGAACCGCTCCTCGACCGGCGCCGAGCGATCCATGACCTGGGCCTTGAGTTCGGAACGCTTCGACTTGTCGCGGGACGCCATGCGCTCCCGCTTCAGGTTGCGGTTCACCGCGGATGTCTTGGCCATGTGCTGCACTCCTCGGAACCTGCCGAGCCCCGGGCGGGGACGCTGGCGGTTTTCCCAACGCGTTGAAATCTGGCTTTAAGCGGCGAACGGCACGTCGAACGCCTTGAGCAGCGCCTTCGCCTCGGCGTCGGTCTTGGCCGTGGTCACGAACACGATGTCCATGCCGCGGACATCCGTGACCTTGTCATAGTCGATCTCCGGGAAGATGATCTGCTCCTTCAGCCCCATGGCGAAGTTGCCTCGGCCGTCGAACCCTTTGCCGGCCGGGATGCCGCGGAAGTCGCGCACCCGAGGCAGGGCAATCGTCACCAGGCGGTCCAGGAACTCGAACATCCGCGACTTGCGCAGCGTCACCTTGCAGCCGATGGGCAGGCCCTCGCGGATCTTGAAGCCGGCAATGGCCTTCTTCGCCAAGGTCTTGACCGGCTTCTGCCCGGCGATCAGCGTCAGCTCCGCAAGCGCCGCGTCAAGCTTCTTCTGATCGCCCGCAGCCTCGCCCACGCCCATGTTGATGACGATCTTCTCGAGCTTCGGCACCTGCATCGGGTTCGTGTAGCTAAACTCGGATTGCAGCTTTGCCTTGATCTCAGAGTTGTAACGCTGCTGCATCCGCGTCGTTTCGCGCGTGGCGGCAGGTGTCCCCGCCTCGGTATTTGTCTCGCCCATGGCCTTCAACCCTCGATCACGGCGCCGCCGGGCCGCGAGACGCGGACCTTGCGGCCGTCCTCCAGCACCCGGAACCCGACGCGCGTCGGCTTGTCCGTTTTCGGATCAACCAGCATGATGTTCGACAGGTGAATTGCCGCTTCCTGCTCGATGATGCCACCGGGCTGCCCCATGCCCTGCGGCTTGGTGTGCTTCTTGGCGATCTTGACGCCTTTCACCACGGCGCGCTCGTCCTTCGGAAGCACGCGCAGCACCTCGCCGCGCTTGCCCTTGTCGGCGCCGGTGATCACCACCACCGTGTCGCCCTTGCGGATGCGTGCGGCCATCACAGCACCTCGGGCGCGAGCGAGATGATCTTCATGAACTTGCGCCCACGTAGTTCGCGCACCACGGGTCCGAAGATGCGGGTGCCGATCGGCTCCTGCGACTTGTTGACCAGCACCGCCGCGTTGCGGTCGAAGCGGATGGCGCTGCCGTCGGCCCGGCGCACCGGGAAGGAGGTCCGCACGATCACCGCCTGGTGCACGTCGCCCTTCTTCACCTTGCCGCGCGGGATGGCCTCCTTGATGGACACCACGATGACATCGCCCACAGACGCCGTCTTGCGCTTCGACCCGCCCAGCACCTTGATGCACTGGACGCGGCGCGCGCCGGAGTTGTCGGCGACCTCCAGGTTGGATTCGACTTGGATCATTTAAATCGCCCCTAGCTCGGCGCCTGCTCGGCGACCTGGTCGGCTTCGGCAGCCGCCGCCTCGGCCCGCACTTCCTTGGCGTGCGGCACCCGCACCGCGAAGGAGAAGCCCGGCGGCGGCGGCACTGCCTCTCCGTTGCGCTCCATCAGCAGCCACGTCTTGCGCTTGCTGATCGGGCGGCATTCCTCGATCCGCACGGTGTCGCCGATCTTGCACATGTTGGTGTCGTCATGCGCCGCGTACTTCTTCGAGCGGCGGATGAACTTCTTGTATAGCGGATGGATGACGCGGCGTTCGACAAGAACCGTGATGGTCTTGTCCATCTTGTCGCTCGTCACCCGCCCGGTCAGGACGCGCCTCGGCATCGCCCTACTCCTTTGTCTTTGCGGAGGTGGCGGCGGACCGCTTCTGCTCCGTCATGATCGTCTTGACGCGGGCGATGTCGCGCCGCACCTGGCGGACGCGGGCCACGCCCTCGGTCTGCCCCGTCGCCCGCTGGAAGCGCAGGTTGAACTGCTCCTTGCGCAGGTCGAGCAACATGCCGGGCAGGTTGTCCACCCCCTTGGCGCGGATGTCGGCTGGCTTGGTCATGCTTAGGCCTCCCCGAGCCGGGTCACGAACTTGGTGCGGATCGGCAGCTTCGCCGCACCCAGGGTCAGCGCCTCGCGCGCCAGTTCAGGCGCCACGCCGTCGATCTCGAACATGATGCGCCCCGGCTTGACGCGGCACACCCAGAACTCCGGGCTGCCCTTGCCGGAGCCCATGCGGACCTCGGCCGGCTTCTGCGACACCGGCACATCCGGGAACATCCGAATCCACACCCGGCCGGCGCGCTTCATCGAGCGCGTGATGGCGCGGCGGGCCGCCTCGATCTGCCGGGCGGTGATCCGCTCCGGCTCAAGCGCCTTGAGGCCGAAGGCGCCGAAGTTCAGGCTGGTGCCCGACTTCGCCAGGCCGTGGATGCGGCCCTTATGGGCCTTGCGGTACTTCGTCCGCTTGGGAGACATCATGGTCGTGATTCCTCTTAGCGCTGCGGCGCCTGCTCGGCGGCGCGGCGGTCCTGCGCGAGCGGATCGTTGACCAGGATCTCGCCCTTGAAGATCCACACCTTCACGCCGCACGTGCCGTAGGTGGTCTTGGCCGTCGCCGTGCCGAAGTCGATGTCGGCGCGGAGGGTGTGCAGCGGCACCCGGCCCTCGCGATACCACTCCGTCCGCGCGATCTCGGCGCCGCCGAGCCGCCCGCCGCAGTTGATCCGGATACCCTGGGCGCCCAGGCGCATCGCCGACTGCACCGCCCGCTTCATCGCCCGGCGGAACGCCACCCGGCGCTCCAACTGCTGGGCGATGTTCTCCGCCACCAGCGTCGCGTCGATCTCCGGCTTGCGGATCTCGACGATGTTCAGCGACACCTCCGACTTGGCCATCCGGGCCAGGTCCTTGCGCAGCACCTCAATGTCCTGGCCTTTCTTGCCGATCACCACGCCGGGCCGCGCCGCATAGATGGTGACGCGCGGCTTCTTCGCCGGGCGTTCGATCACCACGCGAGACACGCCGGCGCCGGACAGCTTGGCGCGCAGATGCGTGCGCAGCTCAAGGTCGGCGAGCAGCAACTTCGAATAGTCGGCGCCGGCGTACCAGCGGCTGTCCCAGGTGCGGTTGATGCCGAGCCGCAGCCCGATCGGATTGACCTTGTGACCCATGGCTTATGCCGCCTTCTGCTGTGGCGCGGGCGCCTCGGGTGCCTGCTGCTGCTCGGACACCACGATGCGCAAGTGGCTGAACCACTTCTCGATGCGCGACGCCCGGCCCCGGCCGCGCGCCATGAACCGACGCATGACGATGGACTTGCCGACCTCCGCCCGGGTCACGACCAGGCGGTCCACGTCGAGCTGGTGGTTGTTCTCGGCGTTGGCGATGGCGCTTTCCAGCGCCTTGCGCACCTGCTGGGCGATCCGCCGCTTGCTGAAGGTGAGCGTCGCGACCGCCTTGCTGGCCGGCTGGTTGCGGATCAGCCCGGCGACCAGATTCAGCTTCTGCGGGCTGATGCGGATGTTGCGCACGACGCATTGCGCCTCATGCTCCGGCAGCACCCGGGGAGTTTTCGGCTTGCTCATCTCAGCCCCGCCTCGCCTTCTTGTCGGACGAATGCCCGGTGAACGTCCGCGTCGGCGAGAACTCGCCGAACTTGTGGCCGACCATGTTCTCCGACACCTGGACCGGCAGGAACTTGTGGCCGTTGTAAACACCGAACGTGAGGCCCACGAACTGCGGCAGGATCGTCGAGCGGCGCGACCAGATCTTGATGATCTCGTTGCGGCCGGACGCGCGGGCGGCCTCAGCCTTGCCCAACATGTAGCTGTCCACGAAGGGACCCTTCCATACGGAACGCGCCATGGTCAGTGCTTCCCCTTCGGACGGCGCCGGATGATCATGCTGTCCGTGCGCTTGTTGACGCGGGTCTTGTAGCCCTTGGTCGGCTTGCCCCACGGCGTGACAGGGTGCCGCCCTCCTGAGGTCCGCCCCTCACCGCCGCCGTGCGGGTGGTCAACCGGGTTCATCACCACGCCGCGGTTGTGCGGACGCCGGCCGAGCCAGCGGGAACGCCCGGCCTTGCCCAAGCTCTGGTTCTGGTTGTCCGGGTTGGACACCGCGCCCACCGTCGCCATGCACTCGGCCCGCACCAGGCGCAGCTCGCCGGACTGCAGCTTGACCTGCGCGTAGCCCGCGTCCTTGCCGACGAGCTGGGCGAAGGTTCCCGCGGCCCGCGCCATCTTGCCGCCGGCGCCGATCTTCATCTCGATGTTGTGGATGATGGTGCCGACGGGGATCGCCGCCATCGGCATGGCATTGCCGGGCTTGATATCGACCCGCTGGCCCGCCACCACCTTGTCGCCGGCGCGCAGGCGCTGCGGCGCGATGATATAGGACAGCTCGCCGTCGTCGTACTTCACCAGGGCGATGAACGCCGAGCGGTTCGGGTCGTACTCCAGCCGTTCCACCGTCGCCGGAACGTCGAACTTGCGGCGCTTGAAATCGACGTGACGATAGGACTGCTTGTGCCCGCCGCCGCGGAAGAAGGAAGTCGTGCGGCCGTAATTGTTGCGTCCGCCGGACTTGTTCTTGCCCTCGGTCAGCGTTTTGACCGGCTTGCCCTTCCACAGCTCGCGGCGGTCGATCAGCACCGTGCCGCGCAGGCTCGCCGTGACCGGATTGAATTGCTTGAGTGCCATTCGTCGCTACCCTTCGGCTAGCTCAGCCCGGTGGACATGTCGATCGACTGTCCCTCGGCAAGCTGCACGTATGCCTTCTTCACGTCCGAGCGCACGCCCGGGCGGCCGCGGAACCGCTTGGTCTTGCCTTTCTGCACGAGCGTGTTGACCGCCAGCACGGTGACGCCGAACAGGGCCTCGACCGACGCCTTGATCTCGGGCTTCGTGGCGTCGATGGCGACGCGGAACACGAACTGCCCCCGCTCCGACAGCAAGGTGGCCTTTTCGGTGATTACCGGGCTGCGGATGGTCTCATACATCGCCTCGCGCGACATGGTGGCCGCCCGCTTCTGGGCGGCACGGACTTGGGCGACGCTCATGCCAGGCGCTCCTTGAGACCTTCGATCCCGGCCGTGGTCACGACCAGCCAGTCGTGCCGGATGATGTCGTAAACGTTGGCGCCGACCGTCGGCAGCACATCGATGCCCACGATGTTGGCGCTCGCCCGGCGAAACTCCGCATCCACGGTGCCGTCGATCACCAGCGCCGAGGTCCAGCCCAGCCCTTTGACTTTGCCGGCGAGATCCTTGGTCTTGCCTGTGCCGCCGGCCACGCTGTCCAGCACCATCAGCTTGCCCTCGGCCTGCTTGAGCGACAGCGCGCTGATCAGGCCGAGGCGGCGCACCTTCTTCGGCAGGTCGAACGCATGGCTGCGGACCACCGGCCCATGCACCCGGCCGCCGGTGCGGAACTGCGGCGCGCGCAAGCTGCCCTGCCGGGCATTGCCGGTGCCCTTCTGCTTATACGGCTTCTTCGTGGTGCCGGACACTTCGCCCATGCCCTTGGTCTTGTGCGTGCCAGCCCGCCGCTTGGCGAGCTGCCACTGGATAACGCGGGCGATGATGTCCCGCCTCGGCTGTGCGGAGAACAGCGCATCCGGCAACTCGGCCGACCCGGCCGAGCCGTTGTCCAGGGTCTTGATGTCGATTTGCATCACGCGGTCTCCGTCGGCTGCGCCGCGTCGGGACTGGCCGCCTCAGAATTGACCACAGCAGGCGCTGTCAGGATCGAAGCGGGATAAGGCGCATCTGCCGGGCGGGCCTTCTTGATCGCGTCGCGGATTCGCACGAACCCGCCCTTGGACCCAGGCACTGCGCCGCGGACCATGATGAGGCCCTTGTCGGCATCAACGCCGGCCACTTCCACGTTCAGCGTCGTCACGCGCTCGACGCCCAGGTGTCCGGCCATCTTCTTGTTCTTGAACGTCTTGCCGGGGTCCTGCCGGTTGCCGGTCGAGCCGTGACTCCGGTGGCTGACCGAGACGCCGTGGCTGGCCTCGAGGCCGCGGAAGTTCCAGCGCTTCATTGCGCCGGCGAACCCCTTGCCCTTGGTGATGCCGCAAACGTCCACCTTCTGGCCCACCACGAAATGCGCCGCGGTCAGGGTCTGGCCGGATTCCAGCAAGGCGTCCGGCGCCACGCGGAACTCAACCAGCCGCGCCTTCGGCTCCACCTTGACCCGGGCATAGTGCCCCTTGTTGGGTTGGGTGACGTTCTTCACCTTGGCCTTGCCCCAGCCGAGCTGGATGGCCGTATAGCCGTCCCGCTCCTCCGTCCGCGTATCGACGACCTGCACCTGGTCCAGGTGCAGCACAGTGACGGGCACATGCGTCCCGTCGTCCTTGAACATCCGGGTCATGCCCAGCTTCTTCGCGATCAATCCAGTGCGCATCGGCCCGGCCCTACAGCTTGATCTCGACATCCACGCCGGAGGCGAGGTCGAGCTTCATCAACGCGTCCACCGTCTGCGGCGTCGGCTCCACGATGTCGAGCAGCCGGCGGTGCGTCCGGATTTCGAACTGCTCCCGGCTTTTCTTGTCGACGTGCGGCGACCGGTTCACCGTGAACCGCTCGATATGCGTCGGCAAAGGGATCGGCCCGCGAACCCGGGCACCCGTGCGCTTCGCCGTGTTCACGATCTCCCGCGTGCTGTTGTCCAGCACGCGGTGATCGTACGCCTTCAGGCGAATGCGGATGTTCTGGTTATCCATAATACTTCAATCCAGGTTCGCGGAACCGCTGCGGTCAGGGAGGCCGGCTTACTTCGTGATGCTGGCGACGACGCCGGCGCCAACCGTCCGGCCGCCCTCGCGGATCGCGAAGCGCAGGCCCTCGTCCATGGCGATGGGCGCGATCAACTCGACATCCATCGACACGTTGTCGCCGGGCATCACCATCTCGGTGCCTTCCGGCAATTGCACGACGCCGGTCACGTCCGTGGTGCGGAAGTAGAACTGCGGGCGGTAGTTGGTGAAGAACGGCGTGTGGCGGCCGCCCTCTTCCTTGGTCAGCACGTAGGCCTCAGCCTTGAACTGCGTGTGCGGCGTGATGCTGCCGGGCTTGGCCAATACCTGGCCGCGCTCCACATCCTCACGCTTCGTGCCGCGCAGCAGCGCGCCGATATTGTCGCCGGCCTCGCCGCGATCCAGCAGCTTGCGGAACATCTCGACGCCGGTGACGATGGTCTTCACCGTGTTCTTGATGCCGACGATCTCGACCTCGTCGCCCACGTTGACCACGCCGCGCTCGACGCGGCCGGTCACGACGGTGCCGCGACCGGAGATGCTGAACACGTCCTCGATCGGCATCAGGAACGGACGGTCGGTCGCGCGGGCCGGCTGCGGGATGTAGGCGTCAACCGCCTTCATCAGCTCCAGCACGGCGTTTTCGCCGATGTCCTGGCTCTTGTCCTCCAGCGCCATCAGCGCCGAACCCTTGATGATCGGGATGTCGTCGCCGGGGAACTGGTAGGAGGACAGCAACTCGCGCACCTCCATCTCCACCAGTTCCAGCAGCTCGGGGTCGTCCACCATGTCCACTTTGTTCAGGAACACCACCAGGGCGGGCACGCCGACCTGGCGGGCCAGCAGGATGTGCTCGCGCGTCTGCGGCATCGGGCCGTCGGCGGCGCTCACCACCAGGATCGCGCCGTCCATCTGCGCCGCGCCGGTGATCATGTTCTTCACGTAGTCGGCGTGGCCGGGGCAATCGACGTGGGCGTAATGCCGCTCCTTGGTCTCGTACTCGACATGCGCGGTGGAGATCGTGATGCCGCGGGCGCGCTCCTCCGGCGCCTTGTCGATCTGGTCGTACGCGGTGAAGGTCGCGCCGCCGCTCTTCGCCAAGATCTTGGTGATCGCCGCGGTCAGCGACGTCTTGCCGTGGTCCACGTGACCGATGGTGCCGATGTTGCAGTGCGGCTTGTTACGCTCGAATTTCGCCTTGGCCATCGTCGTATCTCCGTCGCCCGCCGGTCAATCAGGATTGGGGAGGGCAGGTTGGGTTGCAATCGTCGTCAGCTTACAGCCTTGCCGGAAAGGCCATGCCGTCTCTAGCCTACCAGCGGTAGTGGCTGAAAGCCTTGTTCGCCTCAGCCATCCGATGCGTGTCCTCACGCTTCTTCACCGCCGAGCCGCGGTTGTTCACGGCGTCCAGAAGCTCGTGCGACAGCCGGTCCTCCATCGTGTGCTCGCCGCGCTTGCGGGCGCTGTCGATGATCCAGCGGATCGCCAGCGCCTGGCGGCGCTCCGTCCGCACCTCGACCGGCACCTGATACGTGGCGCCGCCGACCCGGCGGCTCCGCACCTCGACGGCGGGCTTCACGTTATCCAGCGCCTCGTGGAACATGCGGACCGGGTCGGCCGCATTGCCCCCGCGCTTCTTCAGCACGTCGAGCGCGCCATACACGATGCCTTCGGCGGCAGACTTCTTGCCGTCATACATCAACGCATTCATGAAACGCGTAATCACCACGTCGCCGAACTTGGCGTCCGGCAGGATGTCGCGCTTGACCGCACGGCGGCGTCGGCTCATCGCCTGCTCCTCTTACTTCGGCCGCTTCGCGCCGTACAGCGACCGGCGCTGACGACGCTTCGGAAGGCCCTGGGTGTCCAAGACGCCGCGCAGGATGTGGTAGCGCACGCCGGGCAAGTCCTTGACGCGCCCGCCGCGGATCAGCACCACGCTGTGCTCCTGCAGGTTGTGGCCCTCGCCGGGGATGTAGCTCACCACCTCGTACCCGTTGGTCAGGCGCACCTTGGCGACCTTGCGCAACGCGGAGTTCGGCTTCTTGGGCGTCGTCGTGTAAACGCGCGTGCAGACGCCGCGCTTCTGCGGGCAGCTTTGCAACGCCGGAACCTTGTTGCGCTTCGCGGCAGGCTCGCGCCCATTGGCAATCAACTGGTTGATGGTCGGCATACGCGTCTTCCGATCCTCTTTGTGATCCACCCGGCCTGCTTGGCTGCATCGCCGCCGGAATGCAAAATGCACCAGCGCGGCCAGTTGGCCACGTGGAACTTTTGCTGCGCACGGTCTTGGCCCCCAAACCGGGTGCGGCACCATGCACGTTGCTTTTCTAGCGACGACCGCCTCGCAGTTGAGGATGGTCGAGGGCGCGATACCTACGTCCACGCCCGGTGTTAGTCAAGCCTCAAAGCCCGGGATGTACCAGGCCACAAAGGGGGCAGCAATGCGGGAATTGCCGCCCCCTCCAGCCCAGTCCTCGTTACTCCGCGGCCGTCCGGTCGGTGATGGCCGGAACCTCCGGACGCAGCCGCTGCTGGTCGCGCCCGGCGGCGACGGACCGCAGCCGGTTCATCACGCTGCCCGTGCCCGCGGGGATCAGGCGCCCCACGATCACGTTCTCCTTGAGACCCAGCAGGTTGTCCACCTTGCCAGCCGTCGCCGCCTCCGTCAGCACGCGGGTCGTCTCCTGGAACGAGGCGGCGCTGATGAAGCTGTGCGTCTGCAGGCTGGCCTTGGTGATGCCTTGCAGCACCGGCATCGCCGTCGCCGCACGCTCCTCCAGCTTGAGGCGCTTCTCGTTCTCCGCCTCGAACTCAAGGCGGTCCACCTGCTCGCCCGACAAGTACGTGGTGTCGCCGGGTTCGAGGATTTCCACCTTCTGCAGCATCTGCCGGACGATGACCTCGATGTGCTTGTCGTTGATCTTCACGCCCTGCAGCCGGTACACGTCCTGGATCTCGTTCACCAGGTAGTCCGACAGCGCCTCCACCCCCAGGACCTTGAGGATGTCGTGCGGCACGCGCGGCCCATCGACCAACGGGTCGCCTCGGCGGACGAAGTCGCCCTCCTGCACGCTGACGTGCTTGCCCTTCGGGATCAGGTACTCGGTATCCTCCCCGGTCTCATCGTTTTTCACGATGACCCGGCGCTTCGCCTTGTAGTCCTTCCCGAACTCCACGCGCCCGTCGATCTCGGCGATGATCGCATGGTCCTTGGGCTTGCGCGCCTCGAACAGCTCCGCCACCCGCGGCAGGCCGCCGGTGATGTCGCGCGTCTTGCTGCCTTCCCGCGGAATGCGCGCCAGCACGTCGCCGGCCGCGACCGTCGCCCCGTTCTCCACGGACAGGATGCTGTCCGGGTTCAGGAAATAACGCGCTTCCGCCCCGTTCGGCAGCCGCACCACCTCGCCGTTGGAGTCCTTGAGCTGCAAGCGCGGGCGCAGGTCGACGCCCTTGGCCTGCTGCTTGTAGTCCACCACGACGCGGGACGTCAGGCCCGTCACCTCGTCCATCCGCTCCACGATCGTCACCCCGTCCAGCAGGTCGAGATACTCGACCGACCCGGCGCGCTCCGTGATGATCGGCAGGGTGTAGGGGTCCCACTCCGCCAGCTTCTGCGCGCGGGCGACCCCCGCCCCCTCGTCGGCCAGCAGCCGCGCCCCGTACGGCACACGGAAGCGGGCGCGCTCCCGTCCCTTGTCGTCCAGCAGGATCATCTCGCAGTTGCGGGACATCACCACCGGCACGTTCTGGCTGTTCTGCACGACGTTGCGGTTCTTGATCTGCACCGTGCCGTCATGGCTCGCCTCCACGCTGCTGACCTCGGCGCCGCGCTGGGCCGCGCCGCCAATGTGGAAGGTCCGCATGGTGAGCTGCGTGCCCGGCTCGCCGATGGACTGGGCCGCGATCACGCCGACCGCCTCCCCGATGTTCACCGGCGTGCCGCGGGCCAGGTCGCGCCCGTAGCACATGCCGCACACGCCCACCCGGCTTTCGCACGTCAGCACCGAGCGGATCTTCACCGCCTCCACGCCCGAGCTTTCGATCAGGTCGGCTTCCGGCTCCTCGATCAGCGTGTTGCGCGGCAGGATCACCTGGCCGCCGACCGGGTCCAGCAGGTCCTCGGCCGTGGTGCGGCCCAGGGTGCGCTCCGACAGCCCAGCCACCACCTCGCCGCCGTCCATCACCGCGCGGACGGTCAGGCCGCGCTCCGTGCCGCAGTCGTTCTCGACGATGATGCAGTCCTGCGCCACGTCCACCAGGCGCCGGGTCAGGTAGCCGGAGTTCGCCGTCTTCAAAGCCGTGTCCGCCAGGCCCTTGCGCGCCCCGTGGGTGGAGTTGAAGTACTCAAGGACGGACAGGCCCTCCTTGAAGTTGGCGATGATCGGCTGCTCGATGATCTCGCCCGAGGGCTTGGCCATCAGGCCGCGCATGCCGGCAAGCTGGCGCATCTGCGCCGGGCTGCCGCGCGCGCCGGAATGGCTCATCATCCACACCGAGTTGGTCTGGATGCCGACCTCCTGCTTGCTGATCTCCTTCATCATCGCGCCGGCCACCTCGTCCGTGCAGCGCGACCAGGCGTCGACCACCTTGTTGTACCGCTCGCCCGCGGTGATCAGGCCGTCCTGGTACTGCTGCTCGAACTCCTTGACCTCGTTCTGCGTCTTGAGGATCAGCTCCGGCTTGCTGTCCGGGATGATCAGGTCGTCCTTGCCGAACGACAGCCCGGCCTTTGCCGCCTGGCCGAAGCCCAGGCCCATCAGCCGGTCGGCGAAGATCACGCATTCCTTCTGGCCGCAGTGGCGGTACACCGCGTCGATCACGTCGGACACGTTCTTCTTGGTGAGCGTCCGGTTGATCAGGCTGAACGGCACGTTCGGGTTGCGCGGCAGGATGCGGGCGATCAGCATCCGGCCCGGCGTGGTGACGACCATCTGCCGCACCGTCTTGCCGTCCGCTTCCACCGTCTCGTAGCGGGCGCGGATCTTCTCGTGCAGCTTGATCGCCCGGGCGTTCAGCGCGTACTCGATCTCCCCCACGTCGGCGAACGCGGTCGGCGCCTTGTGCACCAGCTCCGGCTGGCCGTCCGGGCCGTCCTTGTAGACGGCCGTGTCCGGCGCCTCTCGGAATTCCGGCGTTTCCAGGCTCAGGTAATACAGCCCCAGCACGATGTCCTGGCTCGGCACGATGATCGGCTTGCCGTTGGCTGGGCTGAGGATGTTGTTGGTGGACATCATCAGCACGCGCGCTTCCAACTGCGCTTCCAGGCTCAGCGGCACATGCACCGCCATCTGGTCGCCGTCGAAGTCCGCGTTGAACGCCGTGCACACCAGCGGGTGCAGTTGGATCGCCTTGCCCTCGATCAGCACCGGCTCGAACGCCTGGATGCCGAGGCGGTGCAGGGTCGGCGCGCGGTTCAGCATCACGGGATGCTCGCGGATCACCTCCTCCAGGATGTCCCAGACCTCGGGACGCTCCTTTTCCACCATGCGCTTCGCCGCCTTGATGGTGGTGGCGTGGCCGTACTTCTCCAGCTTGCTGTAGATGAACGGCTTGAACAGCTCCAATGCCATCTTCTTCGGCAGGCCGCACTGGTGCAGCTTCAGCTCGGGGCCGACGACGATCACCGAGCGGCCGGAATAGTCAACGCGCTTGCCCAGCAGGTTCTGCCGGAACCGGCCCTGCTTGCCCTTCAGCATGTCGGACAGGCTCTTGAGCGGACGCTTGTTGGCGCCCGTGATCGCGCGCCCGCGCCGCCCGTTGTCGAACAGCGCGTCCACGCTTTCCTGCAGCATGCGCTTCTCGTTGCGCACGATGATGTCGGGCGCGCGCAACTCGATCAACCGCTTCAACCGGTTGTTGCGGTTGATCACCCGGCGGTACAGGTCGTTCAGGTCCGAGGTCGCAAACCGCCCGCCATCGAGCGGCACCAACGGGCGCAACTCGGGCGGGATCACCGGCACCACGTCCAGGATCATCCACTCGGGCTTCGCCCCGCTCTCGCCGAACGCCTCGATCAGCTTGAGCCGCTTCACCAGCTTCTTGCGCTTCGCCTCGCTGGTGGTGTCCTTGAGGTCCTGGCGCAGCGTCACCTTGTCGCTGTCGATGTCGATGCCGTGCAGGATGCCCTTGATCGCCTCCGCGCCGATGCCGGCCCGGAACGCGTCCTCGCCGAACTCGTCCTGCTTGGCAAGCAGTTGGTCCTCAGTCAGCAACTGGTGCAGCTTGAGGTCGGTCAGGCCCGGCTCCAGCACCACGTAGCTCTCGAAATAAAGGATCTTCTCCAGTTCCTTGAGCGTGAGGTCGACCATCAGCCCGATGCGGCTCGGCAGGGACTTGAGGAACCAGATGTGCGCGACCGGGCTGGCCAGCTCGATGTGGCCCATCCGCTCGCGCCGTACCTTGGCCAGCGTCACCTCGACGCCGCACTTCTCGCAGATGATGCCGCGGAACTTCATGCGCTTGTACTTGCCGCACAGGCACTCGTAGTCCTTGATCGGCCCGAAGATGCGGGCGCAGAACAGCCCGTCCCGCTCCGGCTTGAAGGTGCGGTAGTTGATCGTCTCGGGCTTCTTGATCTCGCCATACGACCAGCTCCGGATCTGCTCCGGGCTGGCCATCTGGATCTTGATCTGGTCGAAGGTCATGGCCGAGCTGGCCTGGCCCAGGATTTTCATCAGTTCATTCATGTGTCAGCGACCCCAATGCGGCCGGCCCGTTTGCATAGTCCATGCAAAACGGGCCGCCGGGTGATACGGGATTGGTCGTCAAGAAATCCGGGTGTCGAGATCCACGTTCAGGCCAAGCGACTTCAGCTCCTTGACCAGCACGTTGAAGCTTTCGGGGATGCCGGCTTCGAAGGTGTCCTGCTCGCGCACGATGGCCTCATAGACCTTGGTGCGCCCGGACACGTCGTCCGACTTCACCGTCAGCATCTCCTGCAAGGTGTAGGCGGCGCCGTAGGCTTCCAGCGCCCAAACCTCCATCTCGCCGAAGCGCTGGCCGCCGAACTGCGCTTTGCCGCCCAGCGGCTGCTGGGTGACGAGGCTGTACGGCCCGATGGAGCGCGCGTGGATCTTGTCGTCCACCAGGTGGTGCAGCTTGAGCATGTAGATGTAGCCCACCGTCACCTTGCGCTCGAACGTCTCTCCCGTGCGCCCGTCCGTCAGGACCATCTGGCCGGAGGTGTGCAGCCCGGCCTTGGTCAGCATCCCCTCGATGTCGGACATCCGCGCGCCGTCGAACACCGGCGTCGCGATGGGGATGCCCTTCTTCAGGTTGTCCGACAGTTCCAGCAACTGCTCCGTGCTCATCGGCGCGATCTCCGCCTCGAACACCTCGTCGCCGTAGATGTCGCGCAGCATCTCCAGCAGGGCGTCGCGCTGCGCGCCCGTCCGGCGGTACTCCTCCACCAGCTCGCCCACCTGCTTGCCCAGCGTGGCGCAGGCCCAGCCGAGGTGCGTCTCCAGGATCTGCCCGACGTTCATCCGGCTCGGCACGCCGAGAGGGTTGAGCACCAGGTCCACATGCGTCCCGTCCTCCAGGAACGGCATGTCCTCGACCGGGGTGACGCGGGACACGACGCCCTTGTTGCCATGACGGCCGGCCATCTTGTCGCCGGGCTGCAGCTTGCGCTTCACCGCGACGAACACCTTGACCATCTTCATCACGCCGGGCGGCAACTCGTCGCCGCGCTGCAGCTTCTCCACCTTGCCGTCGAAGCGCGCCTGCAACACCTGCACCGCCGCGTCGAACTCGCGCTTCAGCGTCTCGATCTCCGCCATCACGGCGTCGTCGGCGACGCCGATGTTGCGCCAGGCGCCGCGGGGGAACTCGGCCAGCACCTCCTTGGTGATGGGCATGCCGGCCTTGATGCCCTTGAACCCGCCCGACGCCTTGCGGCCCAGCAGCTTCTCGCGCATCCGGTTGAGGAAGGACCGCTCCTGGATCGCCCGCTCGTCGTCGCGGTCCTTGGCCAGCCGCTCCACCTCGGCCCGCTCGATCGCCATCGCGCGCTCGTCCTTGTCCACGCCCCGGCGGCTGAACACCCGCACGTCGACGATGGTGCCCGTGACGCCCGGCGGCAGCTTGAGCGAGGTGTCGCGCACGTCCGACGCCTTCTCGCCGAAGATCGCCCGCAGCAGCTTCTCCTCGGGCGTCATCGGGCTTTCGCCCTTGGGCGTCACCTTGCCCACCAGGATGTCGCCCGGGTTCACCTCCGCGCCGACATAGACGATCCCGGCCTCGTCGAGGTTCTTCAACGCTTCCTCGCCGACGTTCGGGATGTCGCGGGTGATCTCCTCCTGGCCGAGCTTGGTGTCGCGCGCCATCACCTCGAACTCCTCGATGTGGATGGAGGTGAACACGTCGTCCCGGGCGATGCGCTCGCTGATGAGGATGCTGTCCTCGAAGTTGTAGCCGTTCCACGGCATGAACGCGACCAGCACGTTCCGGCCCAGCGCCAACTCTCCCAGCTCCGTGCTCGGCCCGTCGGCGATGATGTCGCCGTTCGACACGCGGTCGCCCACCCGCACCAGCGGGCGCTGGTTGATGCAGGTGCTCTGGTTGCTGCGCATGTACTTGCGCAGCCGATAGATGTCGACGCCGTGGGTGGTGCCGTCGTCGCCGGTCGCGCGCACCACGATGCGGGCGCCGTCGATCTGGTCGACGATGCCGGGGCGGCGGGCGACGATGGTGGCGCCGCTGTCGCGGGCCACCGCCGACTCCATCCCCGTGCCCACCAAGGGCGCGTCGGCGCGGATCAGCGGCACCGCCTGGCGCTGCATGTTGCTGCCCATCAGCGCGCGGTTCGCGTCGTCGTTCTCCAGGAACGGGATCAGCGCCGCCGCCACCGACACCAACTGCCGCGGGCTCACGTCCACCGCCGTCACGTCGTTGGGCTTCACCAGCCGGAAGTCGCCCTGGCGGCGTACGGACACCAGCTCGTTGGTGAAGTTGCCCGCCGTGTCCGTCGGCGCGTCGGCCTGCGCCACGACGAGCTTCTCCTCCTCCATGGCGGACAGGTACTTCCACCCGTCCTGCACCTGGCCGTCCTTCACCAGGCGGTACGGCGTCTCGATGAAGCCGTACTTGTTCACCTTGGCATAGGTGGCGAGGCTGTTGATCAGGCCGATGTTCGGCCCTTCCGGCGTCTCGATGGGGCAGATGCGGCCATAATGCGTCGGGTGCACGTCGCGCACCTCGAACCCCGCCCGCTCCCGCGTCAGACCGCCCGGTCCAAGCGCGGACAGGCGGCGCTTGTGCGTCACCTCCGACAGCGGGTTGGTCTGGTCCATGAACTGGCTGAGTTGCGAGGAGCCGAAGAACTCCCGCACCGCCGCCGCCGCCGGCTTGGCGTTGATCAGGTCGTGCGGCATCACCGTGTCGATGTCGACGCTGCCCATCCGCTCGCGGATCGCCCGCTCCATGCGCAGCAGGCCGACGCGGTACTGGTTCTCCATCAGCTCACCCACCGAGCGCACCCGGCGGTTGCCGAGGTTGTCGATGTCGTCGATCGTGCCGCGCCCGTCCTTCAGCTCGCACATGATCTTGACGGTCTTCAGGATG
The DNA here is from genome assembly GCA_964247405.1 of uncultured Acetobacteraceae bacterium. Lineage (GTDB taxonomy): Bacteria > Pseudomonadota > Alphaproteobacteria > Acetobacterales > Acetobacteraceae > CAHJXG01. Next base: position 7,033 of record CAXTUQ010000004.1, on the reverse strand, counting down.
TCCTCCTTACGGAGCACGCGGACGCTGTCCTCGGCGTCCATGCCGAGGCGCATGTTCATCTTCACCCGGCCTACGGCCGACAGGTCGTAGCGGTCGGCGTCGAAGAACAGGCCGCGGAACAGCGCCTCCGCCGTCTCGGGCGTCGGCGGCTCGCCGGGGCGCATCACGCGGTAGATGTCCACCAGCGCGTCGTCGCGGTTGCCGTTCTTGTCCACGGCCAAGGTGTTGCGCAGCCACGGGCCGTTCGACTGGTCGACGGCCAGCGTCGGCAACCGGTCGATCCCCTCATCCTCCAGCGCGGTCAGCCGCGCCTCGGCCAGCTCCTCGCCCGCTTCCGCGAAGATCTCGCCCGTCTCCTCGTTGACCAGATCGACGGCGACGAAGCGGCCCAGCAGGTCGGCGCGGCCCACCAGAACGGTGCGGGTGTTCTCGGCGATCTTCCGCGCGGTGCGGGCGGTGAGCTTGCTGCCCGCCTCCGCCACCACCTCGCCCGTGTCGGCGTCCACCAGCGACTCGGCCAGCGTGATGCCGCGGTAGGCGTCCGCCTCGAACGGGCGCGCCCAGCCCTTCGGCGTGCGGGTGAACACCACTTGGTCATAGAAGTAGTTCAGGATCTCCTCGGCATCCATGCCGCGGATCTCGCCGATGTCGAGCGTTTCCCCCGCGGCCCCACGGGACGCGCGCAGAGCCTCGGTCGCCGTGCTTTCCAGCGCATAGAGCAGCGTCGTCACCGGCAGCTTGCGCTTGCGGTCGATGCGGACGTAAACCAAGTCCTTGCTGTCGAACTCGAAGTCGAGCCAGGAGCCGCGGTACGGGATCACCCGCGCCGTGAACAGGTACTTGCCGCTGCTGTGGGTCTTGCCTTTGTCGTGGTCGAAGAACACGCCGGGGCTGCGGTGCATCTGGCTGACGATGACGCGCTCGGTCCCGTTGATGACGAAGGTGCCGTTGTCCGTCATGAGCGGCATGTCGCCCATGTAGACCGGCTGCTCCTTAATGTCGCGGATGGAGCGCGCGCCGGTGTCCTCGTCCAGGTCCCAGACGATCAGCCGCAAGATCACCTTCAACGGCGCGGCGTAGGTCATGCCGCGCTGGATGCACTCTTCAACGTCGTACTTCGGCTCTTCCAGCTCGTAATGCACGAACTCGAGCCGGCCGCGCCCGGCGAAGTCGTCGATGGGGAACACCGACTTGAACACTTCCTGCAAGCCCGTGGGCGTCCGGCTGTCCGGCGCCACGTTCATCTGGAGGAATGCCTCGTAGGAGGCGCGCTGCACGTCGATCAGGTTCGGCATCGGCGCCACCTCGGGGATGCGCCCGAAGCTCTTGCGGATCCGCTTCTGTCCCGTGAACGATTTGGTGATCGCGTTCATCGCCCGTCCTTGACCTAAAGTTTTGCACGTCCGATGGTGGCGTTACACGCATCGGGTTCCGGCAATCGTCATGCCCCGTTTCCGGACGCAGGTTGCCCAGCATCCGACAACGGGTATGCGGGCGGAAACCGACCTTGGTTTCCACCCGCTTCTCCGCTCAATGATCCGGCGCCTTTGGCTGCGGCGCCGGCTCAGTTCGGCTACTTGATCTCGACAGAAGCGCCCTGCTCTTCCAACTGCTTCTTCAGCTTTTCGGCCTCGTCCTTGTTCACGCCTTCTTTGACCGGCTTCGGCGCGCCCTCGACCAGGTCCTTGGCTTCCTTCAGCCCGAGGCCCGTAATGGTCCGGACCTCCTTGATGACGTTGATCTTCTTGTCGCCGATCTTTGCCAGCATAACGGTGAACTCCGTCTGCTCCTCAACCGGGGCGGCGACAGCGGCCGGGCCGGACGGCGCAGCTGCGGCGGCAGGCGCCGCGGCGGACACGCCCCACTTCTCCTCCAGCATCTTGGACAGCTCAGCCGCCTCAAGCACCGTGAGCGCCGACAGCTCGTCCACCAGTCTTGCCATATCAGCCATTTCGTACCTTCCTTATCTAGCCCTTGGGCGGTTTCATGCAAGCCCGATGCCGGGTCTTGCGTTCACATCAGCTTTTGCTCGCGCAACCGGTCCCGGGTTGGGATCAGGCTGCATCCGCCTCGTCCTTCCTGGCATAAGCCCCCAAGACCCGGGCAAGCTGCCCAGCCGGCGCCGCGAGCACGCCGGCAATCCGGGTTGCGGGGGTCTGGATCATCCCCACCAACCTGGCGCGCAGCGAATCAAGCGACGGCAGGTCCGCGAGCGCCTTGATCCCATCCGCGTTGAGCATCTGGGTGCCAAGCGCGCCGCCGACCACGACGAACTTCTCGTTGGTCTTGGCGTAATCAACGGCCGTCTTCGCCACCGCCACCGGGTCTTGCGACCACGCCAATGCGGTCGGGCCTTTCAGCATGGGCTTGATGCCGTCGAACCGGGTCCCCTCCAGGGCGAGCACGGCGAGCCGGTTCTTGGCGACCTTGTAGGTCGATCCCGACGCCCGCATCTTGCGCCGCAGGTCGGACACTTCGGCCACGGTCAGGCCCTTGTTCTGGGCCACCACGACCATGGACGTTTCCGCGAACACCTGGCCGAGCGAGGCCACGAACTCCCGCTTCTCCGTACGGTCCACACGTTACACTCCTGTTGGCTCCGGCGCGTTTGGACCGCGTCGGAACGGGTTCCCTGGCATGGCCGGGCGGCCATGCCGTCACCCTGTCCGGAACCCCGTGCGCGCAAGCGCGCCGTGGACCCTCCAGCCGGAACCGCCAGTTGGCCGAAGCAGGCAGGCCCGCCCCGGATCATCTCGGCTTCCCCGTCTCCTGCGCGCGGGCCGAAGCCCTTTACTGTCCCTCCCGGAAAACGTGGGTGGGACGACGTGCAGTCTCGGACAGGTCCGGGACGGCTCGCGCCGCCCCTAGCCACCGACCCAGCCGAAACGCGAAGTCGCCGAAACGGCAAAGCCGTTTGCGGCTGAGTTTGCGGCTGAGGCCAGCGAATTCTCGAAGCGCGCTTAGGCCGACAGACTGGCCACATCGACGCGCACGCCCGGCCCCATGGTGGAGCTGACCGACGCCTTCTGCACGTAGGTGCCTTTGGCCCCGGCGGGCTTCGCCTTCTGGATGGCATCAACGAAGGCGCGGATGTTCTCGACCAGCTTGCCCTCCTCGAAGCTCGCCTTGCCGATCCCGGCATGGACGATGCCGGCCTTCTCCGCCCGGAACTCCACTTGGCCCGACTTCGCCGCCGTCACCGCGCCGCGCACGTCCATCGTCACCGTGCCGAGCTTGGGGTTCGGCATCAGGCCGCGCGGCCCCAGGATCTTGCCGAGCCGGCCGACCAGCGCCATCATATCCGGTGTCGCGATGCAGCGGTCGAAGCCGAACTCGCCGCCCTGCACCTTCTCCGCCAGGTCGTCCGCGCCCACCACGTCGGCGCCAGCGGCCAGCGCCTCCTCCGCCTTGGCGCCGCGGGCGAACACCGCGACCCGCAGGGTCTTGCCGGTGCCGTTCGGCAGGCTCAGCAGGCCGCGCACCATCTGGTCGGCGTGGCGCGGGTCAATGCCGAGGTTCATGCTAAATTCGATCGTCTCGTCGAACTTGGCCCGGGCGTTGACCTTGGCGAGCCGGATCGCCTCGTCCAGCGTGTAGGATTTGGCTCGGTCGAACGTCTCGTAGCCCGCCTTGAGGCGCTTGCTGTCTGCCATCGTCAGCCCTCCACCACGCTGAGGCCCATCGACCGGGCGCTGCCGGCCAGCATACGCACCGCGGCTTCCACCTCGTTCGCGTTCATGTCCTTCATCTTGGTCTCCGCGATCTCCCGCAGTTGCGAGGTCGTGACCCGGCCGACGGCGGCGCCCTTGCCCGGCGTGGTCGTCCCTTTGGTGATCCCCGCCGCCTTTTTCAGGAAGTAGGTGTTGGGCGGGGTCTTGGTGACGAAGGTGAAGGTGCGGTCGGCAAAGGCGGTGATGACCACCGGAGTCGGCGTCCCAGGCTCCATGCCCTGCGTCGCGGCGTTGAACTCCTTGCAGAACGCCATGATGTTCAGGCCGCGCTGACCAAGCGCCGGGCCGACAGGCGGGGACGGGTTGGCTTTCCCGGCCGGAATCTGCAACTTGACGTAGCCGACGATCTTCTTGGCCATGGCTGGGCCTCCTGGTCTGGAGGACCGCGGTCATACCGATGGCGGCCGCCTTGCGGCAGCCGGCAATCTCCCGCGTTCCGAGTGAGGGCGGGCATTTAGCGGCGGAAACAAGGCAAGTCAAGTTTTATTTGCCGGTCAAGCTGTTGCGTTGGCAAGCGGCACCGGCGACGCGGCTTGCGGGCTTGTATTATCTCACAACCGCTTGGTGGTGCCTGAGTGGGAGCCGAAACCCAATTCCTTATTGAGCAGGGTTAGGACTTGCATCCTTGCTGGAGGAAATAGATACGGGGCTGGCGCATCAGGAGGCTCCGATGTCCGACGACTTCCCACCTGTTGAACTGCCGCCTGAACGTCCCTCCACCGATCAGTTTCCATACGGCATAGATACCATCGTCATCCCTGCGAAACCGTAGGTTTGCGCAGTTTTCACATGGTCCAAGCCTCGCCGGCAAGGGCCGGACCCTATGGAGCGTGTGGGCCAGGGTTACGCCGAGTCGCGACGTCAACTTGAGCAGGCGTTGAAAGATGCGCGGCAAACCAGCACGGAGCTTGCGCTTTCCGCCCTTCAATCGATGCGCGCGACCTCCCTCGGCGTCCACCCTCGTGATGCGGCCACGGCAGCCGCGGCTGTCGCCGGCGGCGGCAGTCCCGATAGCGGCGCAAGCAACGGCGTGGCCATGCCGGATCAGGCCGCCACCCTGGCAAGCTCGCCGCCTTCGGACATTTCACCGCCAACCGACGCAGGCACGACAACAACCGCCAATGCAAGGGCGGCCGGGGATGCCACTGCAGCCGGCGTCAGCACGCCCAAGGACCCGACAGCACCCGTGCCGGTTGTGGACGACCAGGGCAACCCCGCCCTGATCCCGGATGGACCCTTCAAGGGCCAGCAGATGCTGCGCCCGGCCAGGCTCGACCCGCATTTCTTCGTCCAGCAGGGGACCGCGGACAAAAGCCGCTATGACGCCCTGATCGACAATCCTGTTCCTAATTCGTATGGCAGCAGCGCGGGGCCGGCCATAGTGTTGCGTGAGATCATGCAACTGTACAAGCTCAAGCAGGGTGGCGAGTGGGATGCACAGCGCGCCGATGGTAAGAACTACCCGGAGTACGTGGACTACGCCACCGTCGCGATCGGCCTTTATGCGGCCTCCTCCGGCATGTCGCGTGACGAGATCCTCGGCATCCAAGACGCTTACGCTGCGGTGAATAGCCGCTACAAAGAAGGCACTGAAATGGACAAGGCTTACACCCACTTACCCAAGCGCAACATCGCCAACACTGACCTAGGTTTCCAATTATATCAATCCGGCCTTATCCGCGCCGCGGTTGGGTCCTGAATGGAACGGGGGCGGCCCATGCTTGGCCGCCCACGGCGCGGTGGCAGACGCACGGCGCTCGGATTGGGCGTCGCGCTGTGCACGTTGCTTGCCGCCGCAATAGCCAGAACCGAACTCGGCGGGGACCCTTGCGAGGTTGCCATCGTTGGCCGCGTGTCCTCCCCGGACCGCGCCTGGGACGCCGTTTTGAGTGAGGCCACTTGCCCGGTCGGGTTTGCCGGGATGGACATTACCACCGAGGTCCATCTCGTCTCCACCCACGACCCGGCCCACTTCGCCGACCTGCTTGGGGTGGATACCGGCGGGCATGAGGACGATAGGCCGCGCCTGGCATGGACGGCATCGGACGTTTTGCGGGTCACGGTTCCCAACCCGTTCTATCTGAAGGTGCTGACACGCCAGTTCGACGGCGTGCGGGTGGATCTGCGGTTCGACCCGGACGAACCCGCCGTCAAAAACACATGGCTGCGCGAACACAACCTGCCGCCAGACTTGGACCGCTAGGGGCGGGATTACCTCGCCCGGGCAGGCGCCAGGCCTTGCAGCAACCCGCTATGCCGCCGAGTAGCGTGACGCTCTCAGGGAGTTGGAAGGTGAGAAGTCATGACGTATCGAGGGTTGGCCGACCTGGGCTTCATTGTGCGCCCGGCCTCTTCCCACAGCCCACTGCCGCCGGGCTGATTTGATTATCCTGCAAGCCCATCCTACACCGCCCCACCCACCTGCAAGCGAGCACCGCCATGGCCGTGAAGCCTTCCGCCCTGCCCAAGAACAACGCCACCCGCTTCAACCCGACGGCCCAGGCGATCATCGCCTCCGCGGTGATTGCGGTGATCGCGGCCACCCTGATCACCGGCAACCCGTTCCGTGCGGTGCGCCTCGCCTACCTGGACTACAGCCACACGCCCGCCGCCGGTGCCGCCAACGGCGACCCGGCGCCGACCAAGAGCGATCCCGCGGTCCCCTCCTCGAACTGACCGGCGGCGGCCCGGCCCAGGGTCGGGCGTCCGCGTCAGACCACCAGCTCGATCACGAACGGACCGGGCCGGGCGTTGGCCTGCCCGAACAGGTCGGCGAACGCTTCCATCGTGTCGGCGCGCGCCCCCTCCACGCCCATCCCGGCCGCGAGCCGCACCCAGTCCAGGTCGGGATTGCCGAGGTCCATCATGTCGAGCGCAGTGCGCCCGGGGTTGGCGCCCACGCCCTGGTACTCGCCCATCAGGATCGCGTACTTGCGGTTGGACAGGATCACCGTGGTCACGTCCAGCCGCTCCCGCGCCTGCGTCCACAGGCCCTGCAACGTGTACATCGCCGAGCCGTCCGCCTGCAGCCCCACGACCCGGCGACCCGGCGCGCCGACCGCCGCTCCGGTGACCATCGGAATGCCCCCGCCGATGGCGCCGCCGGTGAGCTGCAGCCAGTCATGCGGGGCCGCGTCCTGCGTGCCGGGGTAGAAGGCACGGCCGAAGCTCACGCTCTCGTCCACGATGATCGCGCCTTCGGGCAGCAAGGCGGCCAGGGTCTGCGCCACCGCTTCCGATGTGACGGCGCCGCGGGCGGGCGCGGGCCGCGGCGCCGTCACATCGGAAGCGGTGGCGCAGAC
>CAXTUQ010000003.1:0-33263 GCA_964247405.1 uncultured Acetobacteraceae bacterium | reverse complement strand
CGCCCGGCCCGTCCCCGCATGGACGCGGACGGGGTGCTGCACTTCACCCACGGCGACGGCGAGCCGACCGTCGTGTGCGCCCCGTACCGCATATGCGACATCTCCTTGGAGCCAGGCGAGAACCTCACGGACAGGCCGGACATCGGCGACCCGCGCTGGGTCACCCACCCGCGCATTTCCGGCACTGGCGCCGGCCGTACGCTGCACCTCATCGTCAAGCCGAGCGATGCCGGCATCGACGCGAACATGGTGGTGCAGACCGACCGGCGCACCGTGTCGGTGCGGCTGGTATCGCGGGCCAACGACTACATGCCGTTCGTCAAGCTGGACGGGCCGCCGGGTGGCGCGGCCGGCGGCGATGCCGGCGATACGACGTGGGCCAGCGTCATTGGCACGGGCACGGCGGCCGCGGGCCGGATCTCGGCGGCCGCGACGCCGTGCGACACGCCTCCCGTGGTGCCTCCGGACGCCTACAGGATCGGCCGGGGCAACGTGGCCTGGCGGCCCACGCAGGCCTACGCCGTCAGCACCCCGGTCGGCATGAAGACCTGCATCGACCTGCCGGCCCACATCAGCTCCATGGACGTGCCCGTGCTGGTCACGCTGGACAGCGCCGGCGCCGAGCAGGTGGTCAGCTACCGCCAGCAGGGCCGCCGCCTGCTGGTGGACCGGCTGATCGACCGCGCCGTGCTGGTGGCCGGCGTCGGCGGCAGCCAGGACAGCATCACCATCGACCGCAGAGGGTATCGCTGATGCACACGGGATTTCGTGCTGCCCTGGCCGCCGCGTCCGTCCTCGCATCCCCAGTGCTGTCCGGCTGCGCCCTGCCCGATGCCGGGCTGACGAGCGCGGTGCCGGCTGACCTGACGCCGGCCGATGCCGTCCCCCTCGCCGCGGCGATGACGGACCTGACGACGCGCCGCGTGCCGGCCTCCTCCGGTGCCATCGTGGTGCTCGCCCCGGCCGGCGACGCGGCGCTGACGCCCGCCTTGCTGAACGGCCTGCGCGCCGCCGGCTACACGGTAGCCGACAGCGGGCCGCACCGGCTGGCCTATCAAGTCAATGCCCTCGGCGGCGACGTGCTGGTGCGGATGGACCTGGACGGCGCCCGTGCCGCCCGCCTATTCACCCGTACGGCCGGGGGCTTGTCGGCCGCCGGCGCGTTCTCCGTGCGCGAGCCCCAGGTGGCCGGACGGTGAGCGATAGCCTGCCGCCGCCCGCGCCGGAGCCTCCCGTCGTGCTCGGCCCGCCGCAGCGCCCGACGGGGATACGCCGGCTTGGCAACATCCCGTACTGGATCGCCGGCGGTGTGGCTGCCGCCTTCGTCGCGTGCGCCGGCTGGGCGATCCATGCCCGGCACGCATCGACGGACGCCGAGGCTCCGATGGCCGCCGCGCCGCGCAACGGCAATCCCAACGTCGTCCTGACCTCCATGCCCAGTTCCGGCGCCATCGCCGCCGCGGAGAACCGGCGGAAACGGCCAGCATCGTCTCCCTCCGGCAATTCGCCCCCCAGCACCGCGCCGGGCCGCGACAACGCCGCCGGCACCGCACCCAAGGACACGCCCCGCGACGCCGCGTCCCCGCCGCCAGAGGACATCCGGCAGAACGCGCTCAAGGAGGCCTGGACCCAGTACTACCGGGACATCGCCCAGCTCGCGGCGACCCGCCGCGAGGCGGCGCAGACCGCCTTGAAGGCCGACACCTCGTATGTCAGCAACGCGGACACGGGCGGCAACCAGGCGCAGCCCTCGCCGAACGGCGCCGGCGGCGGCGCGGGAAGCGCTGCGTCCGGCCAGCAGCAGCGCCGCGCCCCAGTGCCCGGCGAACTGAACCAGGGGCCGTCGCGGGCCGCCGACGACTACCTGCAGGCGACGGTCACGCCCCCGCTCACGAAGTACGAGCTGAAGGCCGGCGACCCGATCCAGATCAGGTTCTCGCAAGGCGTCACCTCCGCCGCGCCCGGCCAGTTCCGCGCCGTGGTCTCGCAGCCGGTGTTCGACCACGCCACCGGGCTGCACATCCTGATCCCGCAGGGCTCGATCGTGATCGGCTCCTACGACCACCTGCAGGAGGTCGGCACCGAGCGGCTGCCCGCGGGCGGGACCCGGATCATCTTTCCCGGTGAGAGCAGCGAAAGCCTGGACCTCGGCTCCATGCCGCTTGCCGACCAGTCCGGCTTCTCCGGGCTGCAGGACGAGGTCAACCACCACTACGGCCGCCTGATCCTGGGCACGGTGCTGCTGGGCATCGGCGGCGCGGGCGCCCAGCTCACCCAGCCGAACACCAGCAGCCCCTACGGCGGCTACAGCGCAAGCCAGATCATCGCGGCGCAGCTCGGGCTGCAGTTCGGCCAGCTCGGCAGCGAGTACGCGCGGCAGCAGCTGCAGGCCAAGGCCGAGCACACGATCCGGCCCGGCTACACGGGCCTGCTGCAGCTCACGCAGGATGTCGCCTTTCCCGGCGAGTGGGTCGAGGGCCGGGGCATCGTGCTGGCCGGGCGCGGGCGGTGATGCTGCGCCACGCCCTGCCCGCGGCGGCGGTCGCCCTGGTCGGCGCGTCCGCTTGCGGCCTGCTGCGCGTCAACCTGTCGGAAAGCGTGCCGATCGGCCTTTATGCCGTGCATCCGGGCACGGCGCCCCGCCGCGGCATGCTCGCGGTGGCGTGCCTGCCCGAGGAGCTGGGCCAGGACGCGATGGCGGGGGGCTACCTCCAGCGTGGCGACTGTCCCGGCGGCGCCCAACCCGTCCTCAAGCGGGTCCCCGCGTCGGCGGGGCACACCGTGGACGTCACCACCGCCGGCGTGGCGGTCAACGGCGTGCCCGCCGTCCCGCCCGCCCTGGCGCGGGACAGCCGCGGGCACGCCGCCGCGTCCGTGCCGCCGGGCCACTACCCGGTGCCGCAAGGCGCGGTGTGGCTGCTGTCCGCCCACAGCCCCCGCTCGTGGGACAGCCGCTATTGGGGGCCGGTGCCCGAAGGCGTAGTGCGTGGCGAGGCCTGGCCGCTGCTGGTGCTGCCGTGATCGACCTGCCCACCCTCTACGCCGAGTGCGCGCCGCAGGTGCATCCCAAGACCATGGATGCCGTGGTGCAGGTCGAGAGCGACGGGCGCGTGCTGGCGCTAAAGGTCAACCGTCTCCGCACGCAGCCGCCGCGGCCCGCTACGGCGGACGCGGCGGTGCAGACAGCCGAGGCGTGGATCGCGCGCGGCTACAGCGTGGACATCGGCCTCGGCCAGCTCAACAGCCGGAACCTGGCCGTCCTTGGCCTGACCGTGCGCGCCGCGCTTGATCCCTGCACCAACCTGCGCGGCGCGGCTGCGATCCTTGCCGCCAACTACGCCGGTGCCGTGCAGCGGGTGGGCGAAGGCCAGTTGGCGCTGGGGATGGCGCTCTCGGCCTACAATACCGGCTCCTACGACCGCGGGTTCAGCAACGGCTATGTCGCCCGGTATGCGGTTCACTACGCGGTTCCAGCCCTGTCCGGGGCAGCTCCCGTCCCGCCTCGCGCATCCCAGGGCCATGCCGTCTTCACCACGCCCGCCCGCGCTGCCCGCCCGAATCCGCTGACGGCGGACACGACGGTTGCGTGGGGACCGGGAGAGCCGGATGGGGGAGAGAACTGGTGATCGCGTGGTTGATCCCCGGCGGGACCTGGACCGCTGCGCGCCTCCGAGGCGCTGGCAAGGCGTTGACTGGGCGCCTCAACCAACGCCAACGCCGCAAGCTCCTGAAGACGGCCGCCACCATGCTCAGTGCCGCAGGCGCGACGGCGCTGGCTGAGAGGTCGGGGCTGGTCCCGGCCGGCGTTCTCGGCCCCGCGGTGTCGGCCGTCCTTGCGGGCACGCTCTCGATCTGGCCGCGCCTTCACCTGGAAGCCGCGATCCTGGCGCGCGTCGTGTGGGCGGCGGTCACGACCATGCTCGCCTGGACCGGCAGTCTTGTGGTCGCCGCCGTGTTCCTCTGGGACGAGCGCGATCCCGCGTCCGCCTGGACGCTGGGCGAAACCGTCAAGCACCTGCGCGCTGATGCGCCGACGATCCTCTCCTCCCTGCTCATGATCTGGACCATGTTCTGCATCCTGCGCTTCGCGTTTGTCGGCGGCTCCCGTTCCGGGGCGATCCGCCACGCGGCGCTCGCGCGCGAAGGCGTGACGCGCTCCGACCGCGAGCTGATTGCGCGCCATGAGGCGGCGCACGCCCTGGTGGCCTACGTGCTCGGGATGCCAATGGAGAGCGCCTGGATCAACGACGGTCCCGACTGGTGCGGCTTCGGCGGTGCGGTCCGCTTGGACGCGCCGCCCGCAGCGCAGACCCTGGAAGCGTCCTACGGCCTGCTCGCCCGCAAGATCGCGGTGAGTGTCGCCGGCGTCGTCGGCGAGCGCGGCGCCCGTCCCATGGAGGAGATCACGCGGGAACTCTACATCCAACGTGACTGGGCGCAGGCCATGGAATTGTCCTGGTTCGCGGCCTCGCTGCTGCCCGGGCAGGTGCTGGTCGAGAAGGTGCTGGATGCCGTGATCCCGGCCCTGCACACGGCACCTTGGACGGCCGCCATCGAGGAAGGCGCCAAGGCGCTGCTGCGGGTAGGCGGTGACCGGGTGCCGCCGGAGGTGTTTGCCGCCATCGCGCGCCGTTTCGGCTTGGCCCTACCCGCGGTGAACACGCTCGCCGCAGCCTTTCCCAACCCGCCGACGCAGGAGATCACAGCATGACGCTGCAACGTGTGTTCATGGCTTTCGGCCGCGCCTTCGGCATGGCACTCTGCGGGCTGGTCGTCTACCTCGCCATGCCGTTCATCTTGCTCGGCGTGCTGATCTTTTACCTGCTCGGGCTGATCGCGGTCGTCGGGGGTTTTGTTGGCATCGTCTGCCTGCTCGTCGGCAACTACCGGATCGGGCTGACCTCGCTCGGCATCGGCGGCGCGGCCTTCGCAGTGAGCGTAGCCGCCTGGGACCGGATTTACGCCGATCCCGTTCCTGCTGTCCGGCGCCGCCGGGAGCCGGATGCCATCCCGGCTTCCTCCCTCCGCATCGATTTCAACCGGTAGCGCCCATGCCGTTCGACGGCTTCGCCGGTGTGCGCACCTGCCTTTCCGCCGGCCTGGACACACCCGCCGCCAAGATCGCGGGGCGTGCGCTGCTACTGGGCGGCACGGTCCTCGCCGGCCTCGTCGGCTACAGCGCCGCGGCCAGCGCCATGTTCACCTGGGGCACGGAACTGGGCGGGCGATTGGCGGTCCCGAAGACCGGGATGTGGAGCCACGCCCCCCACTGGGCGTGGGACGCCGTGACCTGGTGGCGCTATACGGCGGCGCTAAGGCAAGGGGTGTTCACGCCCGACGTGGGCAACCGGGTGCTGCGCTGGCTTTACGCCGGCGCCGGCGCCGGGGCGTTCCCAGCCCTGATCGCCTACGCCGTCGGCCGCGAGGCGGTGCGGGGCTGGGGCGCGCGCAAGCTGCACGGCGAGACGGACTGGGCCACGCCGCGCCAGATCCGCCGGGCCGGGCTGCGCGCCCGCCACGGCATCATTCTTGGGCGTGACAGTCGGGGTTATCTCGTCCTTGGCGGGCAGGAGTCGGTGGCGCTCTACGCCCCGCCCCGGTCGGGCAAGACCTCCGGCGTCGCCATTCCGAACGCCATCCTGTTCGACGGCTCCCTGGTCGCGCTGGACCTGCGCGGCGAGATCCATGACGCCACTGCCGGCGCCCGCGCCGAAGCCGGGCAGCGGGTGATCCGGCTGGAGCCGTACAACGAGGAGGACCGCACCCACCGCTGGAACCCCCTCGCTACTGTGCGCCGCGGCACCGTGGACGCCTACGGCGACGTGGAACGCCTGTCGCACCAGGTCATCCAGGACCTGCCGGGGCAGAACAACTTCTTCAGCAAGACGGCACGCTCCGGCTTCACCGGGGTCGCGCTGATGCTGTCGGAAGACCCGGACGAGGCGCTGACGCTTAACGCCGTCGCCCGCATCCTGGTCCGCCCCGACGTCAAGGCCTACCTCCCGGCCCGCCTGGACGAGCGCCGGCGCGCCGGTAAGCCGCACTCGCAGGCGTGCGCCGACGCCTGCCGCGCCTTCGTGCAGGCGCCGGCCGACACGTTCTCGAACATCGTCTCGACCATCCAGTCGGACCTCGGCGTGTTCCTCAACCCGCGCGTCGCGGCCATGACCGCGGCCAGCGACTTCGACATGCGCGAGCTGCGCCGCAGCCTGCACGCGATCTACCTCGTGGTGCACGACAAGGACCTGGACGCGCTGCGTCCGCTGACCTCGCTGTTCTTCCAGCAGCTTGTGGACACGATGACGGCCGTGCGCCCCGGCCCGGGCAAGGACTGCGATCCGCTATCGCGCCACCAGGTGCTGATGATCTGCGACGAGTTCGTGCGGCTGGGCAAGGTGCCGCGCCTGGCTCACGCCAACAGCTTCGTCGGCGGCTACGACATGCGGATCGTCTACATCCTGCAGGACCGCCGGCAGCCCGAGGAGCACTACGGCATCTCCGGCGCCAAGGTGCTGCTCAACTCGTGCGGCGTCGAGCTGCTGTTCCGCACCAAGGACCAGGACATCGCCCGCGAAGTGTCGGAACGGCTCGGCTACGACACCGTGGCGGGCACCAGCGAAACCAAGGCCCGGGCCGGCGGCGTGCTGGTGCCCAAGGCGAGCGAGACCGTCTCGGACGCCAGGCGCGCGCTGCTGCTGCCCCAGGAGGTCACCCAGCTCGGCGAGGACGAGATCATCCTGTTCCGCGCCGGCATCCCCGCCGTGAAGGCGAAGCGGATCAAGTGGTGGCTGGACCCGGCCTTTGCCGGCGCGATGCGCCCAGCGCCGGTCGTGCCCGCCATCGCCGTGCCGTATGAGATGGACAAGGGCAGCGGCGCGACCGAGGGCGGTGATGCCGCGATCCCGTCCCTCTCCGCCCAAGACACTGCCGTGCTCGGCACGCTGTGGCTGGCCGTCGTGCCCAAGGGCAGCACCCGTCCCGAGACGATGGAGCAGGCGAGGGCCGCGATCGACAGCTTCGTCGCCGCCGTGCCCGTGCAGGCCCATGGCCGTAAGTCCGTGCCGGCCGCAGCCCGACCTGCCCATAGCTAGGAGCCTCGCCCGTGAGCGTCTTCGACCTTCTCCGCAGCACCAACGGCATCAAGCACGCGCCCGAGCCGGACTTGGTTCCGGCCGCAGCTCCCGACAGGCTCCCGCCGGGCGGTTCCGCGTCGGGAGCCGGCTCGGTCATACCGGTCTCCGGTCCCGCAATCGTAGCCACTCCCGCGTCGGCCGCCCGGACGGACCCGCCCGGCATCCAGGCGCACTACTACATCGAGAACGCCGGCAAGGAGCGCCGCTACTACAAGGACCTGGAAGGCAAGCAGCTCGCCTTCCGCGCGGACAGCAAGGCGGTCACGACCAAGCAGGAAGACCGGGCCACCATCTCGCACATGCTGGACGTGGCCCAGTCCCGCGGCTGGACGAGCCTGCACGTGCGCGGCAGCGCGGCGTTCAAGCAGGAGGCGTGGATCGAGGCGCAGGCGCGCGGCCTTGCCGTCAAGGGCTACGAGCCGACCGCGGACGACAGGCGCAACCTCGCCACCCGCCGCGCCGCCCGGGCGCAGAGGGCCGAGGCCGAGCCGGGTGCCACGATTCAGCCGCCGCAGGAAAACACCCTCACGAACACGTCGCAGCCGCACCAGCACCAAGCGCAAGCTGTGCAGCCTACGCAGCCAGCCGCGCCTGTGTCGGTCCCCGCCCCGGCTGCCTCCGCGGCGAGCCAGGCCGGAGAGGGGAGCCAGCGTCCCGACCGCAAGGCGGACGGCGCGGCGAAGGCGGCGGAGCCTGGCGCCGACGCTGGCCAGCCGGTCGGGCGCCTGGGCGAAGCCAAGCGCGACACTCCGGCGGCGCAGGCTGGCGACAAGCCGACCCAGCAGCAGGAATACCCGCGCCATGCGCGCGATCCTTGGATGGACGAGACCGGCGGCTACGCGGCCCTTTCGCCGGCACAGCAGGGCAGCGCCGAGCGCAGCCACGAGCGTTGGATCGAGGCCGGCACTCCAAAGAAGCCGCATACCATGGACTTGGAGGAATACGTCGGACACGTCCAGGACAAGCGGGCAGAAGCCAGGGCAAAGGAGGCCAGGCCCGAAGCCAAGGCGGGCAACGGGAAGGGGCAGAGCGAAGCCGAGGCCGTGCGGGCGCCCAGCGCCTCCACGGTGAAGACGGCAGGGGAGAAGGCCGCGGCGGAAAACGGCACGGCCGAGGCCGCGCGGCTCTCGCCTCATGGCCGGAAGGTGCTGGCCTACCTCGAAGAACGCATCGGGACGCAGATGGCGAAGCTGACCGACAACGAGAAGGCGCACCTGCGCGCGCACGCCATCCAGGCCATCGCCAAGCGGGAACGAGAAGTCGGACCGGTGCATCTGCCTGCGGTGAAGGCCGACCGGAAGCAGCAGGCCGGGCGCGACCAAGCCGCGGTGGCGACGAGGTGCAAGGTCAAGGACGGCGGAAGCGAGCAGAAGCCGGCACAGATCCAGCAGCCGCGCATGGGCATGGGGTGATCCAGGCCATGCCGCGACGGCTACTCGGCAGCTTCGGCCGGTGCCGGCTTTCAGGATCTCGCCGCCTGGGGCGAGCCTGCCCTGGATGATCACGAAGCAGCCGGGGATAATGGTTTTCATGCTCTTGCGGAAGTTCTTGCCCTTCCCAAGAAACTCTCACCCCGGGCGGCGCCGGGTCCGTTGAGCACGTAGCCCAGCGACTTCGCCCGGCGCTGTAGGTTGGCCAGAACCCGCCGTCGGTAGCGGTCTTCGTAGTAGGACGCGCCAGGGTCGGCGTAAGACATGCCATGCCGGAGGGTGTTGTAGAACAGTACGGCAATCTTGCGCGCGGTGGCCGTGACGGTCTTGGCCTTGCCCACACGCCCGGACAGGCGGCGGTAGAATGCGCCCAGTGCCGTGTCGGTGCGCCCCACCGTGACCGCGGCGAGCCGCAGCAACGCCGCAGCCCGGTTGCCGGTGTGCCGGGTTCTCGACGACAGCACCTTGCCGCCGGAGATCTTGTTGCCGGGTGCAAGGCACAGCCACGAGGTGAAGTGCTTGGCACTCGGCCAAGCCGAAAGGTTTGTGCCGCACTCGCCGACGAGTTTGAGTGCGAGGTAAGGCCCGAGCCCGTGCACCTGGGTGAGGTCAACCCCGAGCAGGGCGTGCAGGGCGGCCCGTGCGTCGAACGCCAGGGCATTCGGCTGACGGGTCGTGTGGTGCGGCGGGGGCAGGCGGCCTACGGGCTTAGCCGCCGTTTCGCGCAGCCGCCGCAGCGCCGCTTCGATGCGGACATCGCACGCGGCCACCTTGGCCTGGTAGGCGTCATACAGTTCCAGCGCCTGGGCCAACGCGAACAGGTGTTCCTCACGGCAGTTGCCAGTCAGCGCCTGGCGGATCGCCTCATCCGACGCCTTGCAGCGCATGTCGCGCAGGGCTGAAAGCACGGCCGGGTCGCGCTCGCCCACTATGACGGCACGAACAATGCGCATGCCCGTCACGCCGGTGATGTCGGACACGACGTGATGCAGTAGCAGGTTCATTTGCGTCAGCGCCTTTTGCATGTGCTGGATATGCGAAGCGGCGTAGTCCAGCAGACGCTCGCGCTGCCGCAGGTAGGCGCGCAGAACCGCAAGCTCGCCTTGCGGTCGGAAGCTGCCCCGCAACAGCCCATGCTCGTGCAGCCGCTGCAGCCATTGGGCGTCGCTGACATCGGTTTTGCGGCCCGGCACGTGCTTGGCGTCGCGGGCGTTGACCAGCACCACCTCGAACCCGTGCTGCTCCAAAACCTCGTAGGCCGGGATCCAGTAGACCCCGGTGCTCTCCATCGCCACCGTCCTGATGCCGCACTGTCCAAGCCAGTCGGCCATGCGGTGCAGGTCGGCAGTGAACGTGCCAAAGCTGCGCACCGGCTCCGGGTCGCGGACCGGTCCGACGGCGGCCACGTGCAGCGTTGCCCCAACGTCGATCGCGGTCGCATGGGGATGGACGGGCGAAATCGCCCCTCCTTGGTCCTGCCCCTGACGGGACCACTTTACCTTGGCCATGCTCATCCTCCTCTGCTGCACACAGGCGGAGGGGATGGGCTGTGCGAGGGATCAACTTCCTAACCGGGATCGCCGCAGGGGCGTCACCACTCCCAAATGCGCGAACGGCCCACGGACCAGGTTTTTCACGGGGTTGCTTACCACCAAAAAGGGATCGGCCGCTCCCCTCCGTCAGCCACCCTACCATCCCCGTTTCTAAGCCCACAGGCGGAACGCAGGACCACGGAAGTTTTTCAAGAGGTCCCGCTTCGTCCGCAGCCACTCGTTCTCGCGCCGCAGCTGCGCGATCCCGGCTGCCTGGTCGGCGTGCAGGACCGGCAAAGGCTTGAGGGACGCGGCCGCTGGCTTTGGCGCTGCTGGCGCCGCTGCCGACCCTCCCGTATGCCTATACTACCGGACCCAGCACGACAGCAGCGTGTGGTGGATGCCAACTTTCGCCGTCACCGACGTCGCCGTGCGGCCCGTGCTGACCAGGAGGTCAATGACTTGCCGCTTGTATTCCTCCGTGTAGGACCGCGGCCTCGACTCTTGCGACCCTGCTGCTTGCTTCTCCATTGAGCACCTTCAGCTCAAATCTTGCCTCGGGATGTCCACGAACACGATGGAGGATCACTGACGGACGAGGTCTGGGAGCGGCGGGATGTTGATAGCGCCAGGAATGTGCAGGCGGTCGCCGAGGTAGCGGAAGAACGACACCCCGAGCTTGCTGCAAGTCTTCATCAGGCCAAGCGTGACGTCGCGTGCGGTGCGTCCTGCCGTGCTCATGGTGCCGCCGGAGATCTTGCGCTTGGTCACGCAGGCCCGGATGTCGTTCTCCGAGCCGTTGGTGTGCAGCGGGATCTCGGGATGCTGCAGCACACGCAGCAGCTCGGCCTTGCGCCGGTGCAGCCGGGCCAGCAGCCGGTCCAGGGTGGCGTAGTCGGTCTGGCGCCTGAAGATGCGGTCGAAGCGCGCCCGCAGCGCGGCGGCGCGCCGTGGGCAGGGATCGCACGCCCAGGCCTTGAGGTCGGCGTAGAACCACCAGATCAGCGTGCGCGTCACCTCGACGGCGCGGCGCTGCTCGGGCGTTGCCGGCACCAGCTTGTGCACCAGCCGTTCGGTGTGCACCCAGCACAGCGCGTGGGTGCCCACCCGGAACTGCCCGGCGTCGTCGGACACGATCACCGTCCCGGCCAGCAGCCCATGGTGGCAGATGGCACCCCAGAGCGCGCCCTCGGTGGCGATCTGCACGGCGTCGGGCGTGACCGCAAGTTGGTCAATGCCGAGCCGGGCCAGGTGCGCTGACCATGCCGACGTGTCGGCGAACCGCTTGGCTGGGTGCGCGTCCAACTGCGCCACTACCTGGCCTGACCTGACAAGCCGTGCCCGCGCATGAAGCCCAACGCCGCCGCGTTCACGACGTGGTCCGTGTGGCCGGCGCGCAGCAGCGACAGGAACGCCTCGCGCGACTTCGACGGGCCGGTCCGGAACACGGCAAAACGCTCGTCGCCGATCTGGGTGGTGAACCCGTCCTTGCGAGTATGCCGCGCAGCCGTGTGATCCAGCGCGCAGTCGCCAGGCCGGCGCGCAGCACTTCCTGGTCCTCGGTCACGAGGTCGTCGAGCGGCCCGGTCAGCATGCGCACCACCTGGCGTTTCGAGATCTCCATCCCGATTCCGTTCAGCAAGGCGGTGAGCCGTTCCGTGGTGACCTGCCCCTGCGCATGCAGGGCCAGCACGAAGCGCCGCATCTCCGGCCCGAACCCGCCGACGATCCCCGCCGGCAACGGCGCCAGCACCGTCTCGCCCGTCGGCAAAAGCCAGCGCTCGCGCCGATAGCGGATCACCTCGGCCGAAAGCCGCAGGTCGCGCACCAGGATGTCTTCGTAGCCTTTGAACCGCGAGCCGGCCGGCACCGCCACCTTGAGCACCCTCTCGGCGGTGATCGTCTGGGCATCGCGCTTGACGCCTCGCGGCAGCTTTGGACGCTTCTCATCCTTGCCAGCCGCTCCAGGCTGCGTTGCCTGTTCCATGCCGGACGTCCGCGGCGGCGGACGCGGCGGCAAGCCCTTCAGCCGCGCCACCTCGTCGCGCAACGCCTGGTTTTTAGCGCGCAGCGTCGCGATCGTCACCTGCTGCGCGTCCACCTTGGTTTGCAGGGCCGCATTGTCCGAGTCCAGCCGCCGCACCTCGCCAACAAGACGGCCGACCACCTCCCGCAACTCGGCAAGCGAAAAAACCTCCAGCGATGCTGCATTGGGCAACGACATGCCGGCTGTGAATCACGCCCCCACCCTCAGCGCAACCACCTCGCCCGGGAATCTGCCCCGGTTACACTCTAACTGATGTAAGATCCGGTGAGGAAAGAGAAGCTTCCTGGCTCCGGAAGGTTTCCAATCATTGTAAGGTCTTCGATGGTGAGACCTCCGGCCCGGAAGGTTTCATCGACCTGAGACACTAGCGGGGCAGCTAAAGGCCGAACGGAGGCATATCCAGCGGCAGTTGGATAATCAAACTCGTCTTTCATTATTGTCCACACCGATCTCTGCCCAAAGCGAAGGCAAAGATCTTCTTTGATAAAAGCCATGAGATTGTCCAGTTTTTCTTGATTTACAGTGCCATCTTTACCTGTGGCTCCCTGAATAGCTAGTGCGCGAACGGACGTCGCCGTCTTGAGGAAATTGTGTGTGAAGTCTTCCTCGCTCAAGCCGTGCGACTTACTTTCCAGATCATTTGTCAAGCGCGTATACACTCGCGAGAAGTCGAAGGCTGCATAAGGCACATGGAAGTTTCGCATAATTACCGAACCCTCAAGGGTTAAGTAATTCCTAATAACACGAAGAGTAGAAATCCACTCGCCAGGAAATTTCAGAAAGATAAATGGTCCGTGACCTATAACTAGTTCGAACTGTCTATCTAATTCAGGATAATGAATACGCCAGTCACCATTCTTCGCTTCGAAGGGCGAACTCACCATTTTTCGATAAGCTTCAAGTGCAAGAATGCGAAGCTCCATGACAATGATCTTATTTGCTCCGGCTTCGGAGGCCATGTCGATCAGTTCAGGAGTCATGCCGAGTATGAGCACACGAGGTGCATGATAACGTTCCTTTATCATTCTCGTCATATGTTCAAGGTCGAGCTTGCTGGGTCGAATGGGTTCTGTTGTAAGATACCATGAATCAAACGTCCTATCTATTGTATCCATAGCTTATTTTCCCGTTTATTCTGAACATTTACTGATGATCATTATTTATGTATCGATTAGCGTACGATCATTGCCGATGGGGGAGCTGCCTCAATTTTAAGAACCTAGATCACGCCGGCAGATTTAGGAATTGTTCATACCTAGCAGCGATACCGAAAATCGAAGCACGTTCCATATAAATATCATACTATATTTTACCTCATATTTAAATAAATCGATTTGCTTTAATGTAGTTGACTATGTAATTTCTGGTGTCCTAACTAACGAGTAAATGCCCAAAAAGCTGATTAGAGGGGCCTTATCTCCCATGCGAAAATATAAAGCTATAGTGACGTCGGTCGACATGCCTCTGCAAAACATCGGAATGTCAACACGATTTTACGCATTTGAGAGGGATATCGGAGAACCTGAGCACATCGTGATAGAATTTGGTCATCCAAATAAAACCGGGTGTCCACTGGTCAGATTGCATTCAGAGTGCCTGACTGGCGATTTATTCGGGTCTCTACGTTGTGACTGTGGCTTACAGCTCCAGTATGCGATCCAACGCCTCTCCGAGGAGGGTGGCTACCTGATCTACCTGCGCCAGGAAGGCCGCGGCATAGGTCTTCATAACAAACTACGCGCATACAGCCTACAAGATAGCGGCCTCGACACGTTTGAGGCGAATCTGCAGTTAGGCTTGGCTGCGGACAGTCGCGACTATCAGGTTGCGGCGGAAATGCTTATGTCGCTTGGAGTCCATGAGATTCAGCTCATGACAAACAATCCCGAAAAGGAACGACAGTTATCTGAACACGGAGTTCGTGTTCAAGCAAGGTACAAAACGCCGGTTTACCTTAACCCTCGTAATCATCGTTATCTATCGGCCAAGTTACACTTCTCCAAGCATGACATTCAGCTGACAGAGGAGAGCTAGCCAATGTTCCATGTAGGTCCTATAAGCGGCGTAGCAGTCAGTTCTGTGAAGCATATCGGAACGGCGGGATACGACAACCAAGTTATTTTGTGGTCGGCTATAAACAATCGGCCAATCGGTCGTGGGTTACACGATCACCTTGCGAATCAGTGCCAGTTCAACCCCGCAGGGACTCTACTCGTGAGCGCTAGTAGCGATTACAGCGCTAGAGTATGGACTGTACCTGATATGAAGCTGTTTTCGGTGCTGAAAGGGCATATCGACGACGTCGAGATGGCCACATTTAGTCCAGATGGCAAAATGATTGCCACCTGTTCGCGTGACAAAACCATTCGGATTTTCGCGACTGATGGTACTCCTCTTAAGATCCTTGCCGGCCACTCAGCGGATGTCATCTCAGTCGTTTGGGCCGACGGGAACGCCGTAATTTCGAGCAGTGATGATGGAACGGTACGACGATGGAGTGTTCAGTCTGGGGCCCTTCTCAGCACAATCGACTTGGCTGGTGTAGAGACGGACACAATAGCACTTTCAAAGAGTCAAACCATATACGCTGGGACGGACGACGGCGACATTGTCGTGATCCTCGAAAACCGGGAGTCTGACCGCATTCACGCGCACAATGCGGGGATTAAACGCCTCCTGATCGACAACGCACGCGGGCTGTTAGCCAGCATGAGTTACGATCGGGACTTGGCGCTTTGGGAAATAACATCGACCAAAAGATTGAGGCAGATCAAACGAACACAGATGCCTTCGATCGTATGGCCTCGGTCAGCCGCATTTTTGGGTGACATGAGTTTGATAGCGGCGACCTTTGGGACCCGTTTTGCGGGCTATGACATAACTTCTGACGCTTGGTCGACGGATGGAATTGAGGCCGGAAAAGGAATAAACTCCGTTTGCCTATGGAACGACTGTGTATATTCCATTGGTGACGCCGGTGTTCTTATGCGTGACGGGATTGCGCATGGGTCGGTTGGAAGCCTCTGCAACTTCCTTGTCGCCTGCAGGGGAAGGCTGCTTACTGGTGGGCAGCTTGGGAAGGTTTTCGACGCACGATCCGGCGAGTGCGTCTATCAACACCGTTCGCCATTAAATTGCGGCGCGGTTTTCAGTGAGGATGGTAAGGACTATGCGGTCGTCGGTGCCTACACTGGTGAAGGTTTGGTGTTCGAGGTAAGCGACACGAAGGTCGCCTTCGTTCAGGAAATCCAACTGGCGGACAACGCCGTAAAAGGTGTGTCGTGCAGTGACAATATGCTCTTCTCCGTTTCTGCTACCGGAAGTGCGGCGTGGTTTGAATTGCCTTCCTTCTCTAAGCGAGGATTTGCTAAGAACGCGCACAAGAAAATAGCGAATGGTTGTGCCGCACTCCCTGGGGCAAGATTCGCAAGCGTCAGCCGCGACCTCCTTCTAAGGATCTGGGATAACGATGTTCCAACCATCATACCAAGCCCGCACACGCACTCGATAAAATGCGTATGCGCCTCCCGTTCGGGCTTTCAGGTCGCGACTGGCAGTTACGACGGTTCAATCGCGATCTTTGATGTTCGTTCAGAAACTTGGTTCGACATCGCCCGCCCAACCGCGTCAGGTATTTCTTCACTCGCTCAGGGTTCTGGACCTGACACATTCCTTGCTAGTTCGTACGACGGCTTTATCTACACCGTCACCCCATCATCGATGAAGCGGCTCGCCTTCTAGGTCCACAAAACACGAGGGAACGGGAATTAGGAGATAGAGAATGATAAGAGTCTCGATTTTTGACTACTCCGCTGAATCATTGAAGGCCGACAACGTTGTCCACGAGATCGCGGATGACTGCAAAAGCCTCGGATTTGAGCCGAACCAGCTTTCTGCCTGGGAAGAACTGCGCCCAGAAGTGGACTCCGCGGTCCTGGTCATTGTCGAGAACGTTGCGACTTTCAGGACGCTACTTACGTCAGGCGACTCCAGGATCTCCCTTGCCCTGAAAAACCGAGCGTGCGCGTTTGTGATGAATAGAGATTGCAAGGACCAAGCGACTTTAGCCGAGATCGCTGGCGTCATCTGGATATCCGAGGCATATCTATTCCCGGATACAATGGCAGTGTGTGACGGATGCCCTTCGCGCAGCGATCGGTTAGCCTGGCTGGCAAGATACGGTGCTTTCACCGCGTCTCTGAAAGCCATGAGAAATTCGCAAATCTGGCGAAATCAGCGAGATCTCGGAGAACCTTTATACCTCAATGCGCAGGTCATGCACCTAAATATCTTTGCTAAAAACCTCAGCAGGTCCCTGCAGTTCTATGAAAGTGCCCTGGGAGTTCGCTACTGCTACAATCTAGGGCCGAGTAAAATTGTCACTGAGTTTGCCGGCTTTGATTTTTTCATCGAGCAGGCCGACGACTTCCATTACCCGCCGGGCTTTCATTTTGGTGTTAGGACCACAAGTACACAAATCGAGCGCTTCGCACAACGCATACAGGACCTCGGTGTGCCGTTCGTGAAAGGTAATGGTCCCGAACCTGGTTTGCACTTCGGCCCAGATTTGACAAGACGAGCTTTTTACTTCTGCGATCCTGATGGTCTATTAATTGAAGTCTACTCACCGGAGATCGCGATGCTTGCTACCAACCCAGCTCTGGTTGATGAGCAGATCGGCAATAGCTGAAAACGGCGATAATTCCAAACTCAAATGCAGCGAAATGAAAGGTCCAATCCCGACCATTCACTTCCAAAAGGTTTTTCGATGTATGGAAGGAATTTAACAATGGCGAAAACGGTGAACGAAAACTGTTTTCTTTCTCTAGCTGGAACTTCGGCAATTGTCAAGGTGGATCCGGACGTCGCGCAGGTATGTTGTCATGCTGAGTGGCGGTATCTAGCTGGTCGGATAATCGGTCTGTCTAGAAACGCCTTCTCCGATTTGTTAACTATGATCGGTGGTCCTGGTGCCATTCCAAAAAGTGGCGATCCTCTCGACTTGAGGCGAGATAATCTTTGGGTTGCTAAATTCGAGCTACCCATCTCCGGCTGCGCTAGCACAACAACACCGATCGTGTTCTCACCAGTTACTGAAACCCAGAATTTAAAGCCGATGCCAATACCTGAGTCTTATAAAGAGAAGGTATTTGAGGTTACTACGGGGAGTAGTGGTCTGATATTTCTGCCTTACGCATGTAGCATTGACCTACCGAACGTTTCAGTAGACTCAATCGATAATAGGAGCACGCTTTTATCGCTCTCGCATTGGCCCTCTAGTCGCACGCCATCAGACTACAGACTAGGTTTATCCACTCGAAGCGTATTTGCATATCTGGCTCGCAACTCTGTGCCTGCAGCAACTCAGGCAGTGGTTTCCGATCACTTTGATATCGATGGATTGATGGGCATATATGCCTTGCTCGAGCCTAAGCATGCGCAACGTCATCAAGACCTTTTAATTGAGGTTGCGATCGCAGGAGATTTTCACCGCTTTCATGCGATCGATACTGCGAAAATAGTGTTTACTCTGAACTCGATATCGCGAAAGAGCCTTGCCAGCCTTGACCATGTCCCCGACCCGGATTTCAGATTGGCCGCTGTATTTAACTCGGCACTGAAGGTTCTCCCGCGTCTTATCGAGGACATAGAATCATTCCGAAGTCATTGGTTAGCCGGGTTGAGGTGGCTAGATACAGCGGAAGCACTTTTCGAAACTGGTCATATTATTATGAGGGAAGATTTCAGCACAGATCTTGCATGGTTTTCTATTCAGAAAAATACTGAGGTTATCGATGAGTCGTTCGACTTAGACATCCCTGTTTACGGCGGACATCTTTGCTATTCGTTTCACAATCGGACAAAAATGCTTAATCTAGCGATTATAACGGGAAATGGGTTTGAAGTCTGGCAACGATACGAGGGCTGGGTTGAAGGTAAGAACAAAAAAACTCGTCAGAGGCGAGACTTAAGGCTTCTAGCCGGCTTCTTGAATGATAGGGAACCTAATAAACCCTTCTGGATAGCAGATGGCCCCGAAGCACTAACGCCACGATTGCGGTTTGAGTCGACTTGCGAAAGTAGCTTGTCGGTGGATTTCCTGCTCTCTTCTCTCAAGTACTTTCTTGAGACCGCGCCACCCTCATGGTGCCCGAGCTCGAGAATTCTTAACTGAATTTCAGCAACAATAAACTGTCTGTGCTTTGAAAAGAGTCGGGTAGGTTCAGCTCGACTTTCCGCGTTTTAGGCTGCGTGGCAGAGGGTATCCGTAAGCATTTGTAGAAGGGCGCCGGGGATTTCGACGGTTCCCATATCCGGGCGGGACGTGGATAAACCCAGCGGACGCTATAGGGGGCGGCGAACCGCGGCGATGGCATCGCTCAAGGTTGGCTCGCGCTTGTCATACCATGCGGCGGGTCGGAGACGGACGGCACCGGTCGGGGCGAGGGCCAGTCCGTCGGATCAGACTGTGACCAAGGAGAACAGCTCGAGCAGCGTCGGCGTCGTGCGCAGGATGGCGAGGTCGGACCACTGCCGCTGCGTTTCCACGCAAAGATGGGCGCGCACCTCCTGGAACGGGGTTTTGATACGCCAGCGCGAGACGAATCAGCCGAGGGTCCGCTCCGGCGCGGCTGCGAGGTTGGTGCTTAGGAACGCCTGGGGTTCGCGCTCGCTAAAGGGATCGCGCACCAGCACTCAACGGATCGGCGCCGGCGGCAAGCGGGAGGAGTATCAGACCGCAGTGTCAGAGGCGGCCTCGAGTTTGCGCGGCCGGCCGCCATACCATTTCGCCACAGGGGACCACGGCAAGGGTACGTGTTTATGCCGCGTTCCGGGTTATGCCGAGTAGGGGCGTCCTGTGTTGGCAGAGCACCTCTGTCGTCATGGTTGGCTCGGCATAATCAGAGGACGGCGAGGAAGGCCAGGAGCTTGTCGTCGGGGCGGCAGCGGGCAGGCGTGCCCAGCGGCATCGGCGTCAACTTGTTGAGCGCCCGCTCCTTGGTCGCCAGGGCGGCCTCGACGTAGACGTGGGTCGTTTCCAGACTCTCGTGTCGGTGCATCGCCGTGCTGTGGCGCCTATGTAGATGATGACATAGACGCCACACCTGCGCGATGGTCGTGCTGCAGGCGACGCAAGACATCCGCAAGATCTCCCTTTGGCTGGGACATGCCACCCTGGCGAGCACCGAAATCTATAGGCGGGGCGATCCCACCGAGAAACTCGAAGCCATCGAGGCGATCGTGCCGCCACATCTGCGCAAAGGCTCCTTCCGGCCACCGGACAAGCTGATCGCCTTGCTCCGGGATACCGCGGTAATGGAGAGCAGAACTGGCCACGAGCAACATCGAACGGGGGAGAACCGCCCTTGACTCCCCATTACGGAATTTGCCCATAAGGCAGGAGTTATACCAAGACTCGTTAATCAGAACTCATGAGCCCAGTCGCGCAACCCGAGGGACATGATGGTCCAGGGCGCATCGACGAGCCTGTTCCAGGCAGCGCAGCAGTGGTCGACCAGGTTGTCGTAGGAGGTGAACACGCGGTTCGACAGCCAGTTCTCGCGCATGAATTGCCAGACGTTTTCGATCGTTTTTCCCTGATACCTCTCTATGCAGGGTTCGTGCAGCGATCTGGCAGGGAGTGCGACCCGGCCTTTCCGTGTTTGACCTGGTCCAGTTCGGCCTTGCTCATCTGCACGATCCAGATCCGCTGATCGCCTCGGGCGACCAAGCGCCCGCGCAGCTTTCCTCGCCGCAGCCAATGGTAAGCGGTATGTCGGTGGATCCCGAGCCGCGCAGCTGCCTCGTGCAAGGTCCACTCCACGCCAGGCTCGCGCGGGACATTGCTGCTCCAGATTGGCCGTGCCGATCTCCGCGGCCACGACGGCGGCGATGGCGCCCGGGCCGACAACGGCCAGGAGCGCGTTTTCGATGGCGTCATCGACGCGCAAGCCGCCAAACGCAATGCAGCGGGGCTCGCCATTGTCCATCCAGCCGCGGCTGCAGCTGTAGCGGGGGATGTGGTGCTTGGCGCCCGAGTAGCGCAGCGTCAGCTTGCGCCCGCAGCGGCGGCAGCGGATGAGGCCCGCAAGCAGGGCGTCACCATGCTTCGGCGCGCCATGGGGGCGGCTGGTGGGGACGTTGCTGCTGACCATGGTGCGGATCGCCTCGGCCTTTTCCCAGCTGACATAGCCGTCATGGGCATCGGGCAGCAGCGCCAGCCAGTCGGCCCGCGGCTTGCGCCTGATCCTCGCGCCAGCGCCGGCCGCGCCATGGCCCATGCCGCCTGTTGTCCTACCATAGGCATAGGCGCCGCCGTAGATCGGGTTCTCGATCATACGATGGATCGTGGCATAGTTCGGACGCCGCCACGCGACATCGCCGCCGCTCCGCCTCACTGGCAGGTCAAGGTCATGCTCAAGGAACCAGAGCAGCGCCTGCCTCGCGCTGGCCAGCTCCAGCACCTTGTCGAAGACCAGCATGATCGCTGCCTGCACCCGGCGGTCCGGGTCCTTCTCATAGCGGTCGCCCGCCTTGACGAAGCCCACGGGTGCGCTGACCACGAGTTCGCCGCGGCGCGCCTTCTCGTAGCGGGCCGAAAGTGAGCGTTGACGCAGGAGATCAAGCTCATATTCGTTCAGGCTGCCCTTGAGCCCAAGCAGCAGCCGGTCGCGGCCGTCGCGGCGCGTAGACCGTTTTCTGGTCGATCAGGACCGTGTCGACCACGCGGCACATCTTGATCAGCTGCTGCCAGTCCCGGCTGTTGCGGGCAAAACGTGACACTTCGCGCGCGCAGACGGCGCCGACCTTGCCGAGGCACACCTCGGCGACCATCCGCTCGAAGCCGGCGCGTTGGACGCCGCCGGCCGCCGAACGGCCGAGATCGTCGTCGATGACCTCGATCTCCGACCAGCCAAGCGCCGTCAGCCGGTCCCGCATGGCGTATTGCAGCGCGCCGCTCTCCCGGTTGTGCAGGACCTGATGGGCCGAGGACTGCCGCACGTAGAGCAGCGCCTTGCGCTCCAGGTGATGAGGACGGACCTTGTCAGAGGTCATGGCCGGCCTCCGCTGTTGGGCCGGCTCGGCGCGCCTCGGCGTGCTCCAGGATCAGCCGTGCCATCAGGCTGGTCAGCACGGCCTGCGTGGCCGCCGGCAGGTCCTGCCACACCGGGGTGCCCACCAAGGCGCAGGGTGGTTCGTCGCCGAACAGCTCGGCCTGCTGCGTGGGTCCGCGCTGCCCTTCCGTGCGCGCCCTCCGGCGCTTGCCCGTGTTGGCTGAAGCCGTCGCCGCCATGGTCCTCTCCCCGGATCCGCTCGTGAGAGGAGCTTGACGCGCCCGGACGCGGTGTACCCGGCGAGGTCTGCCGCAGCAGCTCGGCCAGCGCCGAAAGTGCGATCAGGCCCACGGAAGGCATGGCCGTCAGGCGGGCCTGATCGGGGCAGGCCGCCCGATCGAACATCCAGGCCGGAACCTCCAGCCAACGATCCCCGCGGGACCCGGTCAGCGTGCAGCGGAACGCAACGCCATCCGCCCTCGTGATCGCCTCATGGACGGCCACCTGAAGCCCACACCACGGATGCCACGGATACAACAGCTCCCGAAAGACGGTTCCGTGGGCGTTCTCAAACCCTGTTCTACAACACGGTGCGCCCGCACTCTGCGCTCGGCTACGCGACCCCGGCCGCATACGCGGCTTGGCTGAGACTGGCTGCGTCGCAGCCAGTTGCAACCGTCGCCGATGACGGCGACAACACACGCCAGTTTCTGGTCGCCACTGGATGAAAGATAGGGGTCAGGTCAGGGGCAGCTTAATTAATCAACCATTGACTTGGCAAACAAAATTGCTAGAGTGGATTTCTATGCCGAACAGATTTGTGCAGCGAAGGCTGTTCTATTCAAATGGATGTTGAGTTCGCCTCACGCCCGCGACCTGTCGCAGACCGCATTCTAAATGCGCTGAAGCGCCACGGCCCGCTGGTCACGGCGGAAGTAGGTGAGCAGCTTGGCACCACTGCGGAAAATGCCCGCCAGCAACTTCTCAAGCTCATGGGCGATGGTCTTGTGGAAGCGACCAGTGAACCGCGTGGCGTTGGGCGGCCAGCCCAGGTCTGGAGGCTGACCGCGGAAGGAAATGGACGCTTTCCGGACGCCCATGCCAACGTCACCGTCGATCTGATCAATGCGATTCGCACGACGTTCGGCCAGCCAGCGCTCGATCTCCTAATCGGCGCGCGCGAGGCCGAGACACGACGCACCTACAACGAGGCGCTTGAAGGCTTAGATGATCCCGAGACGCGAGTGGCTAGGCTTGCCGAAATCCGCGACCGCGAAGGTTATATGACCGCATGGCACTCCTCTGACGATGATGACGGCTGGCTCCTTATCGAGAATCATTGTCCGATATGCGCGGCGGCTATGGCTTGCCAAGGTTTTTGTCGCTCCGAGCTGGACATTTTTCGTGAGGTGCTCGGGGCCGGCCTGTCAGTGGAGCGCGAAGAGCATATCCTACTCGGGGAACGCCGCTGCGCTTATCGCATCCGGCGACCAGCGAGAGACGCGGCGTGAGCGGGCCGCTGCATGTCACTCAAACCGATATTGAGGATTGTCGAAGCTCCATGGCGGCACCGCTCGTTACTGACGGGGTCACCGGTCCAGCGAAATCGCGATCGCTGCAGGTGTGCTTGGGCGTGTCTTGACGTTCTCGAGCCGCCGACTTCAGGCCAAGGACAGCTTTTACGCTCCATCTTCATTTGCGGAGTTGTCTTGCGAAATGGTGGCGAAGACTCAACCGCGGTTCATCAATGGCGACGGTGAGATATTTTGCATCGCCTTGAGCCTCCGGACATGCTTTGTACGACAGGTTCGTTCGATAATGACGAATTCCTAAGGGAATAGCTGGTTGAGGGAACCGCAGGTGGGCTTGCCGGTGTCCTTTTTCCGGCAATCTTCTGGCTTCTGGAAGCCGCGTGCTGTTGAGAGTCCCTACGAGATCAGCTCAATCTTGGTCAGCCAAAGGTGGTAGGCTAGCACGAGTAGGATAGTCACCCCGAGTTAGGAGAGTCACAATGAATGGTGAGGCTGGACTCGTCGGACCTGTTGCCAGGGAAGTGTATGAGCATTTCGCCGAACGTTATGCATCCGCAGCACCAACGAAGCCGCACAACGCTTTTTATGAGCAACCCGCCACGCTATCGTTGCTGGGTGAGACGAAAGGTTTGCGTATCCTTGATGTCGGTTGCGGTCCAGGTCTTACCTGTGAATTTTTGGCTCGGAAGGGCGCTGCTGTTCACGGCGTAGATGTCACGCCTGCTATGATAAAGATGGCCCGCGATCGTTGCCGTGGGTTGGAAGTAAAGCTGACTCTGGCTGATATCGGAGATGGGCTTGATTTTCTGGCTGATAGCTCATTTGAAAAAGTGGTCTCTTCATTAACGTTTGACTACATAGCGAATCTCCCGCCGATTTTCCGAGAACTCCACCGTGTTACGTCCCATGGCGGCTTCCTAGTATTCTCTACAGCGCATCCTATGCGCGAGTGGATGGATGAACGCGCGCGAGGTGGAGGGAGCTACTTTGAGACGAAGCTCTACGGTCAATACTTCACCGGCTTCGGCAAGCCGTATCCATTCGTGGAAAGTTATCGGCGCCCCTTGAGCGACATCATCAATGGATTAATCGAGGCCGGCTGGAGGATTGACTACGTCCTCGAACCACGGCCGCTCCCTCAAATGGAGGTAGTAGATAGGGATCTGTTTAAAGATTTGTCGCTCGAGCCGTTCTTCATTTGTGTAAGGGCTCAACGTATATAGAATTTGTATAGTAAATAGTAGTTTGTGGTTCGATTGCCAATAATTCTGTAACCGGCAGAATAACACCGATTTCTCGGAATCCTTCAGTGTGATCTGGAACTGAGTCCGGGCGACGAGGGTAGATCGTAAGTGT
The DNA here is from genome assembly GCA_964247405.1 of uncultured Acetobacteraceae bacterium. Lineage (GTDB taxonomy): Bacteria > Pseudomonadota > Alphaproteobacteria > Acetobacterales > Acetobacteraceae > CAHJXG01. Next base: position 9,177 of record CAXTUQ010000003.1, on the reverse strand, counting down.
TGCTATGTGGTTTTTGTTACTGGTTGAGGGGTGACTATGGTTGATTTGCTTGAGGCGGGGAGCTTCGAGCTGACATTATGTTTGACGGCAAAGACGGCGCAAAGGCGGGGTATCGCCGGGTTGAGGTGCTGACGGGTCCGAGGTGGCGCGCCGGTGACAGCTCAGTTCGCAGCAGATATTCGGGTGGTTGCGCGAAGCGCGTGCGGGTTGCTGGCACTACCCGCGGGTGAGCCCATTGCCAGGCCGCCGGTGCCAGGGGTGGCCGGGGAAATTCGGGCAAGTCGCTAAGATACCGTTTTGAAAGGTTTGCTTGGCTGATGTGACGAACTGAGCGGGGCTATCCTGGCAGCGTTCCAGAAGGTTTTCCCTTCTTGGAGATTGCCATGTGGACGCCCGAGAGTCGCGCGTTGGCAGGCGGTTGTACTTGGTCGCGGTAGTAGCTGCCCTTGGTCCGCACCACGGCCGAGGCGGCGGCGAACAGCGCCGACTTGAGGAACATGTTGCCCCGGCGCGTTCCAGCGCCCTTCGGCTTGCCCGCGCTTTCGTAGTTGGGGTCACCTCACGGTTCGCTCAAAACTGATGCGGTGGACAGCTCCTGTTCGGCATCGTGTGCCAAGCTCGTGGCTGTTGAGTGCAACGAGCTGGAAGGAGCCGCCCACTATGGAGATTACCACGATCGGTTTGGACATTGCCAAGCGCGTGTTTCAGGCGCACGGCGCCGATGCGACGGGCAAGGCAGTGTTGCGCCGCAAGCTGCAGCGAGCGGAGGTGTTGGCGTTCTTTGCCTCCCTGCCGCCATGCCTGGTCGGCATCGAAGCCTGCAGCACCGCGCATCACTGGGCTCGCGAGATCAGGGCGCTGGGCCACAAGGTGCGGCTGATGCCGGCCTCATACGTGAAGCCCTACGTCAAGCGCGGCAAAACGGACGCGGCCGACGCCGAAGCGATCTGCGAGGCTGTGACCCGGCCGACCATGCGCTTTGTGCCGATCAAGACCGCGGAGCAGCAAGCCGTGCTGATGCTGCACCGGACACGCGACCTGCTGGTTCGGCAACGGACCATGCTGGTGAATTCGCTGCGCGGGCACATGGCCGAGCTGGGCATCATCGCCCCGCAAGGGATCAACCGCGTGGGCGATCTCGTCGCGGCACTCCTGGGCGAGGATGAAGCCACGCTGCCGAAGCTGGCCCGATATGCGCTCCGCGGCCTGGCTTCGGAGCTGGAGGCATTGGGCGAACGGGTGAAAGAGGTCGAGGGGGCGATCCTGGCCTGGCATAAGGACAACGAAGCCAGCCGGCAGCTCGCGACCATCCCCGGCATCGGGCCGATCACCGCGTCGGCGATCGTGGCGACCGTCACCGATCCCACACAGTTCCACTCGGCCCGGCAGTTCGCGGCCTGGATCGGGCTGGTGCCCAAGCAGAACAGCAGCGGCGGCAAGGAACGCCAGGGCGGCATCTCCAAGCAGGGCGACCGCTACCTGCGCCGATTGCTCGTGCTGGGTGCGACGGCCGTGATCCGCCATGCCCGGACCAAGGTCACGGCAGAGACAGCGTGGCTGCGAGGCGTGCTCGACCGCCGTCCGGTGCGGCTCGCGTCCGTGGCACAGGCCAACAAGACGGCCCGCATCGTCTGGGCATTGCTGGCCAGGGGCGAGAGCTACCGCGCTCCGGCTCAGACCCGGGCCGTAGCGGCTTGACGAGGTAGGAGGGATCTCTGTCGGCCACAGCGTCGGCCGGCAGAGTGTGGGGGTGGTAACGACGTGATGGCAAACCGGTCGAACCGGGGCCTGGCAGAACCCGTTTAGCGTGCAGCTCATCCGAGAGCGCAAAATTGATTGGGAGCCAGGCTGCGGATTGCATTAGGGCCAGCGGTCATGAGAGCCGCAGTACTAGGCCGGCCACATGACCGCACCCGACCGCGGCGCCAAACGTCAGATAACCCTTGCGTCGACGGAGCCGTTCTCTAATCGCGCCTCCTCTGTCAACTGCTTCTTGCTTGCTGGTATTCTTGTTGGCAGTCCAGGGTCACGGTTCTCTCCGCGGTCGGCGTATGCCGCCGCAATATCCGGTCCGAAGCACAGGCGCTGCAATGTCCACAACGGGCTCGCGTGCAACGCACGCGGCCCAACGGCCTCCCTCGCAGCCGGCCTGCACCCTCGCCCTTGCGGGCAACCCTCACATCCGCACCACCGTCCGGATGGATCTCGGTCGTTTGGCTACGCGGCCTGGGCCTGCTCTTGCTCCGACCAACGGAACGGCTCGCCGGACCGCCAAATGCTGTGCAGGATCACCGACAGCTTGCGGGCCAATGCCACGCGCGCCTTGCCGGGGCCGGACCGCTTCGCGATCGCCTGCGCCCAATCTTTCAAGAGCGAGGCCCGCTTGACCCGCGTCAGTAGCACAACTGCCGCCTCATACAGCAGCGTGCGGGCCAGCGTGTCGCCGCACTTGGATACCCTGCCGCTGCGGTCCACCTCGCCCGATTGATACTGCCGTGGCGTCAGTCCCATGTGCGCGCCCACCGACCGCGATCGGGCAAAGCGCGCCGGGTCATCAACCGTGCTCACATAGGCCAACACGGATAAGACCCCGATGCCGGGCACGCTCATCAGCAGGCGGCAGGTCGGGTTCGCCTTTGCCAACGCGCGCACCGCCTTGTCGAACGCGGCAACCCGTTCGCGCAACTGCCGCCAGGCCACCAGCATGGGCCGGACAATCGGCGCCAAATCGACGCGGTCGGCCAGCAGCTCCTCAACGCGTCGGTCGAACGGCAGGCCGCGCATGGCGCCGGGCAGCATCCCGAACGTCTTGAGCACGCCCCGGATGTGGTTCGACAGCCGCGTCGGCATGACGACGAGCTGCGCCCTGGCGCCGAGCAGGGCACGCGCCCGGTGGGCGTCAAGCGGCTTCACGTGTACCGGCCGATACCATCCCGTGCGCATGATCTGCGCCAGTCCTCCGGCGTCGTTCTGGTCGGTCTTGTTCATCTGCATCTTGAGCGCAGCGCTGGCGTGCCGGGCGTCCAGGCAGGTGACATTGAGTTCCTGCGCGCGCAGCTCGTGCACCAGCCAGGGCGTCATGGGGCCGGTCTCAACGCCGACCTTGGCGTCCTCTCCCGCATGCCCCCTTACCGCACGCTCGATCCGCTCGGGATCGGTGGCGCACTGGCCGCGCCATAGCCGGCGGCCGGTTTCGTCCACGGCGCAGATCGCCGTCAGCTTCTGCGACACGTCCAAACCAACAAATCGGGTCATCGAACCGCCTCCCATGGTGCGAACCGCCGGGCGACAACGCCCGGATCGCAGCATCATGGATGGCCCATGCCCCCGCCGCGATTACCCGATGTCCACACATGACGCTCTATCACCCTCGCGGGCGTCGCTGCGATGCCGACGCGATGCTTACATCACAGGGGCAGATCGTCCAACCCAGATGATCAAGTGAGAACCTTGGCAGCCCGGATTAAGCAAGTCCACGCTTGCATAACCCCACACACAAGGTCATGATTGAGTTGGGGGAACTGGTGGTTGTAAAATGAACAGGGTTTCAGCGGGCGGAAGAGCGAGCGAGACGGGCTGGCCGGCGTTGTTCACCGCGCGTCGCTTGTTGCTAATTAGCCTACTCTTGGGTGGGGTGCTCTTGCACTCGATGAACGTGCTGATCACCGCGACCTTGTTGCCGAGTATCGTCACTGATATCGGCGGTGCTGGGCTCATAAGCTGGACGACAACTGCGTTCGTCGCGTCATCTATAGTGGCAGCTGCCGCAACCGGCGTTTTTGTTGCAGCGATCGGAACAAGGAAATCTTTTTGTGCCGGTGCCGCAACCTACTGCCTTGGGTCTGTCTTATGCGCATTGGCATCGACGATGTTGCAGGTGATCGCTGGCCGTTTTGTACAGGGCTTCGGCGGTGGTCTCTTGTCGGCGCTTGCATATGTTTTAGTGCGTGAGGTCTTTCCTAAGACGCTGTGGCCTCACGCAATCGGGCTACTCGGCGGTATTTGGTCCGTTTCGGTATTACTCGGTCCTTTGGCTGGTGGTGTATTTGCTGCTTATGGACAGTGGCGCGGCGCGTTTGTCGCAGTAGCGGCGGTTGCTGGATTGCTTACCGTACTCACGCCACTCATCCTACCTGGGAGTTCAAATGACGAAGATGCACGGACTCCCCACGCACCGGTCTTGCGGATAATCTGGATATGTGTTGGCATTGCCATGTTATCGTCGGCTAGCCTTGCCCGCGGAACCCTGACGAAGGTCGTTTTGATTGCCGGTGCGTTCGGCGCATTCATCCACATGTTGCGATTGGACCGCTCGTCGCGCGAGGCGATACTGCCAACTGATGCCTTTTCCTTGCGCTCGGCGACCGGTCTAGGAATGTGGATGATTTTGCTTGTGTCCGCAGCCTATAATCCACTTTTGACCTATGGTCCATTATTTCTGCAGAAGCTGCACAATCTAAACCCCCTGGCTGCAGGATATATGGTCGCTGTCGCGTCGCTGACCTGGACGATTGTTGCCATCGGCGTTCCATCACTAACTGGAGCATGGCCGGGACTTATGATAGTGGCGGGACCACTCGTGATGGGGGTGGGACTTCTCGGATTTGGCTCTATGATGGCGTATGCGTCGGTTCCGATGCTAATCTTGCCAATTGCCTTAATCGGGGGCGGGATAGGGGCGTGTTTTGCCTTCATCGCGCAACGAGTCATGGGTGGAGCCAAGAAAGGAGAAGAAAACGTTGCTGCCTCGTCCAATGCCACCATAGAGCTCGTTGGAATTTCTTTTGGTGCAGCCTTTTCCGGTCTTATCGCGAATGCTAGCGGGTTATCAGATGGTCTTTCACATGACTCGATAATCCGAGCAGCCTTTTGGGTGCCGGTGGGTTTTATTGGCGTGACGGTCATTGCTGGCGTCTTAGGCCACCGGTTGAATCGGCTGATGTCACAGGCACCCCAAACCAATCCGGTAAAATAATAAGTAGGGGTTTGTCAGCACTAAACTGACGCGTAGAGTTTTCCGCAGCTTGATGTGGGCGTCAGCGGTGGTGAAGCGCCAGTCTGTTTTGATGGCGGTGGCGTTGCGCCGGTGCTGCCACGCGGCGGCATGGCGTCCCAGTGTCGCCTTGCTGGCCACGCGCTCGGGCAGATCGTGACGGTAAACGCTCAACTCAGTTTCAGCCATGTTTAGCCATGAGCCGTGCTGGGGCGTGCGATTGATTTCCCGCTTGTTCATGGCGCGCCTGGCCTCGGCGGGCGGGAATGCCTCGTAGAGCGAGGTCGGGCTGTAGATGTTGAGCTGGTTCATAACCAGCACGATCTTTTGACATCCTTGTAGCGGCCGTCCGCCAGGTCGCGGACGAAGTGCGCCCAGTCGTTGCGCTGGCGCCGCTCGGTGATTTGATCCTCCACGGCTTCTGTGGTTCACCCGCAGATGGGACTTCCTACCCGGCGTCAAGCGCTTGATGATGGGTCGAAACGCCCAGTGTGTCCTGAGATGGAGTGCACCTTGGGTCAGAAGGCCCATCGCTGCGAAAACGTACGGTAAGAAACGAGAACACGGGTGAGATCCTGACGGTTTCGAGCAAAAAAGCCTGATTATGTTCTGATATCGGTCTGAACTGCCTGTTTGCTGCGTGCAGTCATGGCGTGCAATCTATATTGCACGCAGCGAACAGGGGGGCTAACGCGGGGGATGACTTTGCGTGCAATACCAACAGCGCCAGCCAGCCCTCCTGCCGAACCAGGCTGGATGGCCCCGTTCCTCGCCAGCCTGGCCCATGACGACCTCGCGCCGGCCACGCTGCGCGGCTACCGCTACGATTTGCGCCATTTCGTCGCCTGGCACAGCATCGTCCAGGACAAGCCGTTCGCCGTCGAAAGTCTGGCCGAATACGAGCTGATCGCTGATCGCCTATCGCCAGCACATGATTGCAGCCGGGCGCCGGCCGGCGACGGTCAACCGCCGCCTGGACGCCTTGCGCCGGCTCTGCCGGTGGGCTCGTGGGGCCGGGGCGTTGAGCGCCGATGCCGCGGGCAACGTCCGGCCGATGCGCACGATCCGCAACCGGCAGCCGGCCGGCCTGACGGATGTCGAGATCCACGCCCTGCTCCGCGCTGCCGGTGCGTCTTCCCACGGTTTGGCGGCGCGGAACTATGCGCTGGTCCAGATCATGCTGCAGGCCGGGCTGCGCGTCGGCGAGGTTGCAGCCCTGCAGGTGGCCGACGTCAGCATGAGCGACCGCTCCGGCAGCGTGCGCATCCGCCAGGGCAAGGGCCTCAAGGCCCGAGACGTGCCGCTGAACGCCACCGGGCGGCGCGCGCTCAAGCAGCATCTCGAACAGCGCGGGGCGCCGAGCAAGACCGCGGCGCTGTTCACCAGCAGCCGGGAGACGGCGATGCCGGTGCGCACCATCCAGGCTGTCGTCGCCAGTGTCGCCCGCCGCGCCCGGCTCACGCGCGTGCCCGTTTCGGCGCACACGCTGCGCCACACCTTTGCGCTCGGCTACCTGCGCGACAATCCGGGCAAACTTTTGGAACTGGCCAGCCTGCTCGGACACGAGTCCCTCGACACGACCGCCATTTACACGCGACCCTCCCGCGATGACCTCGCGGCCGACCTGGAGCGCTCGCATCTGAATGTCGACGGATGACACCCCGGCTGCGACGACGCAGGCCCGGCGGCGGCCGGTGCCGGCCGACCCGAGCGAGGACGAGCTCGCCCGGCACTGGAACCTGACGCCCGCGGACCTGGCCATGATCGCCGAGTGCCGCGGGCCGGACCATCGCCGCCGCTTTGCCTTGCAGCTCTGCGTCATGCGCGCCTACGGCCGCTTTCTCGACGACTACCGGCATGCCCCAATCAAGATCGTCAACCACCTGTCGCGCCGGCTCGGGCTCCCGCCGGTGCTGTTCCTCGACCGCCCCGGTCGGGAGCCGACGGAGCGGGTCCAGGCGCAGCGCATCCGCCGTCACCTGGCCGTGCGCCGGTTCGACAAGACGGCGGAGGCCAACTTGCGCGAATGGCTGCGCGCGGGCGCCCTCGAAGGCCGCACCGCGGGCGAGTTGTCGATCCAAGCGGAGGAGAAGCTGCGCGGGTGGCAGGTCATGCTGCCCGGCGCCAGCACGCTGGACCGCATCGTCAACTCCGTTGTCGCCCACACCACGGCCGACCTGTTCGCCACCATCGCTGACCACCTGCCAGAGAAGCTGCGCGCTGACATCGACCTCCTGGTCGAAGTGCCGGAGGGCGACGCGCGGTCCAGCCTGTTCCGGCTCAAGGACTACCCGAAGTCCGCCAACGCCGCGGTGATCAAGGGCGACATCGTCCGCCTGCGGCTGATTGAGGACCTGCTTGGCGCCGGCGCCAAGCTGGACGACCTGGATCCGCGGATCATCCGTCAGCTCGGGCAACTCGGACGGCGCTACGACGCCGGCGACCTCCGGCGCTTTGCCAAACCCAAGCGCGATGCGCTTGTCGCCTGCTATCTGGCCGAGGCGCGCAAGACGCTGCTCGACCAGATCGTCGAGATGAACGACCTGTTCCTGACCGGCATGAACCGAAGGGCGCGCAATGCGGTTGAGAAACGGCGCAAGATCCTGCGCCGCCGTGCGCGTGATGGGCTGCACCGCGTGCTCGGCGCCGTCGATGCGCTGGTGGCGGCCGACGGCGGGCAAAGCGTCACCACGTTCCGCGACGCGCAGAACCCGCCGGCACTGATCGAGGCAGCGATCGCCTGCCGGGCCTACGAGCGGCTGGAAGCGCGCGGCCATCTCGACGCCATGCTCGCGCGCTACGGCACGCTGCGCCAATACCTGCCGGCCTTTCTCGCCCTGCCGTTCCAGGCCGCGGCCGGGAGCGAGACCCTGCTCCGGGCGGTCGAAAGCCTGCGCGCGCTGGATGACGGCACGCGGGGCCCGCTCACAACCGACGACCCGCACGGCTTCGTCCAGGCGGACTGGCGGCCCTATCTCGTCAGCGACGGCACGCTCGACCGCGCCATTTGGGAGATTTCGCTCGCCTACGCCGTCCGCGACGCGCTCCGCGCCGGCAGCCTGTTCCTGGCGCACAGCCGTGACCAGGTTTCGTTCTGGAACCTGGTCTACGACGACCGGAGCTGGCAGCAAGCCCGCGAGCAGGCCTACCAGCGCCTCGACCTGCCAACCGACGGGCAGGCGTTCCTGGCCCGGCTCGGCCAGGAACTCAACCGCGCGGCGCGCGGCGCACAGCGCGGCCTGCCCAGCAACCGCTTTGCCGCCGTCCGCAATGGCCGGCTCAAGCTCAAGCAGCGCGACGCGCTGCTGATCCCGCCCGTGTTGCGCGAGCTGCGCGCCACCATTGCCGCCAGCCTGCCGCGCGTGCGGATCGAAGATCTGCTGCAGGACGTCGACGATTGGTGCGGCTTCATCCGTGCCTTCCAGCCGCTCGGCGGCTACCAACCACGCGGCGACAACCCGCACCGCTCGCTGCTGGCCACCCTGATCGCGCACGGCACCAACCTCGGCCTCGCCGCCATGAGCCACAGCGTCGACAGCCTCACCGCCGACGCCTTGCAGGACACAAGCCGATGGTTCCTGCGCGATGCCACGCTCAAGGCAGGCAACGCCGTCCTGGTCGACCATCACCACGGCCTGAAGCTCAGCGGCGTCTGGGGCGACGACGGCCGGTCCTCGTCGGACGGCCAGCGCTTTGTGGTCGAGCGCGACAGCCTGCTCGGCAGCGTCTACCCGCGCTATTTCGGCTACTACGACCGGGCGCTCCAGCTCTACACTCACACCTCCGACCAGCACAGCGTCTACGCCACCCAGGCCATCTCCTGCGCCCCGCGCGAGGCCGGCTACGTGCTGGGCGGCATCCTCGACGTTGCACGCCCGCGTGCGCTTGCGCACGACGACACCACGCTGGCGATCCGTGAACATACCTCCGATACCCACGGCTTCACCGTTACATGGACAGTCAAGCACTACGTGCCGTGGATGGCACTTGCTGGGTCCGTATGCGCCTCGGCTGGTTTCTCGGTTCGGCTGAGGGCCGTTTCTCCGCCCCGGCCTGCAACGTTTCGAGGCGCCGCGCGCAGCCCGGGTCAAGGCTGGCCGCAGGCCACCGCCGGAGGCGGCGCGCAGCGGCCTGTGTGCTGGGCATGTCCAGCAGCTTGGGGGTGAAAGTCCCCTGTGCAACCT
>CAXTUQ010000002.1:17218-34524 GCA_964247405.1 uncultured Acetobacteraceae bacterium | reverse complement strand
CTGCACGGCGCCCTCGTCACCTTGTGCGGCATGGTGACGAGGGCGCCGTGCAGGTTGCGGATCTGGAACAGCGGACGGAACAGCCCGGGGTAGTCCGCAGGCTCGACGCCGAGCGGCACCACGATGGCGTCGATGCCCTGCGCCTCGAACCAGGGATTGTAGATCATCGGCGCCTTGAACGCCTCCGTCGGCCAGCCGAGGTGCCCGATCACGGTGGTGCGCCCGGTGATCATGCCTTGGCCGTCCGGCCTGGACTGCCCGTCTCGGTGGATGGGATGGATGCGTCGTGCGGCGTCATGGCTGGACCTCGGGCGTGGGCTACATCAGCAGGGTGGCGGCCGGGTGCTGCCGGGCCTGGGCCGCCGCGCGGACGGGGGTGTTGGCCGCGCCAAACCCGGCATAGCCGTCGGTGCGCTGCACGACCTCGAAGAAGAACCGCTCATGGAAGGCGCCGGTATAAAGGTGCCAGAACCGGCCGGCGCCGTCATCGTCATACAGCAAGGCATGGCGCTGCAAGTCCGCCAGCGCGGCGTCGTCCAGGCCCCAGCGGGCAAGGAGGTCGTCGTAGTAGTTCTCCGGCATCGGCAGCACCGGGGCGCCCAACGCTTCCAGCGCCGACGCCGCGCCTCCGATGTTCGGCGTGGACAGCGCGACATGGTGCACGCCCGCGCCGGCAAAGGTTGAGACGAACCGGCCCGTCGCCGTGCCCCGGCTGTCCGAAGCGTTCAGCGCCAGCCGCACCCGGCCGCCGGGGCTGACCAAGGCGCGGCTGAGCACCAGGCCGTAGGGGTCCGGCGTTTCCAGTTGCGGCTGCGGCAGGAGGCCGAACACCGCGCGCCAGAACAGCACGAAGCCGTCCATGCGTCCGGCCGGCAGCGCCTGCACCACGTGGTCGATGCCGGCCAGCCCGGCGGAACCGGCCCAGCCCGGCAGCAGGTCGAAGTCGTCCTCCCAGGACGGCTGGCCCGCCTCCGCCCCCACCAGGTACACCAGCGTCCCGTCCGGCGCGCGCACGGCAGGGATGTCGCGCTCCCCGATCCCCACCCGCTCCTGCCACCGCGGGCACAGCAGGGCTTCCGCCCGGGCCAGCGCGCCGGGCACGTCGTCCACCCGCAGCGCCATCGCGCAGACGGACGGGCCGTGCTGCTGGAAATGCTCGGCGGCGGCGCTGTCCTGCTCGGCGTTCAGGACCATGTTGATGCCGCCCTGCCGGTACAGATCGACCGCCTTGGACCGGTGCCGCCCGGCGTGGCGGAAGCCCAAGGTGCCCAGGAACGCCGCCAGGTCCGCGCCGGCCGTCCCGTCCACCGCGAACTCCAGGAACTCGACGCCGTCCAGTGCCGGAGCCGGAGGCAGGGGGCCACCGCCGCCCGCCTCGGTCTCCGCCAGGATCAGCGAGCGCAGCCCGTCGCGGGCGTTCAGCCGGGCGGGTGCCGAGCGGAAATCGTCGTTGAATACCTCCAGCGACAACGGCCCGGCGTAGCCGGATGCCAGCACGGCGCGCACGAAGCCGGTCACGTCCAGGCCGCCCTGGCCGGGGAAGTTGCGGAAATGCCGGCTCCAGCTCAGCACGTCCATCTGCAAACGGGGCGCGTCGGCCAACTGCACGAAGAAGATGCGCTCGCCGGGCACCGCCGCCAGCCCGGCGGGGTCGTCGCCCAGCGCCAAGGTGTGAAAGCTGTCCACGATCAGCCCCAGCGCCGGGTGGGTGGCGGCCTGCACGATGCGCCAGGCATGGCCCCACAGGCGGATGTGGCGGCCCCAGGACAGGGCCTCGAACCCGATGCGCAGGCCGCGGCGGGCGGCGCGCTCCGCCATCTCGTGCAGGTCGGCGGCGGCGCGGGCGTCGTCGTCGAGCGCCGCGGGCTGGGTGTTGCTGCACACCAGCATCATCTCCGCGCCGAGCGCCCCCATCAGGTCGAACTTGCGCTCGGCGCGGTCCAGGTTGCGGGCGCGGGCGGGGTCGGGCCTCGCCTCGAAGTCGCGGAATGGCTGGTACAGGTCGATGCCGAGGCCCAGGCTGTCCGCGATGCGCCGCACGTCGGCGGGCGAGCCGTCAAAGGAGAGCAGGTCCGCTTCCATGACCTCCACGCCGTCGAAGCCGACCGCCGCCGCGGCTTCCAGCTTTTCCGGCAAGGTGCCGCTCAGTGCCACGGTGGCTATGCACTTCCGCAACGGCATCATCCTGTTCGGCCCTTTCCCCGATCCGTTGCAGCGACGGCAAGCAGCCCTGGATGCCCCCGGCGATTGCGCCACCCGGCCGGCCCACTATGAAGGATTGACGGCAGAGCATCGTCTGCTTGTGCACGCTGCCGACGTGGATTTCAACCACCGGTCCCTCGCACCCAGGGTTGACGCGCCGGTACGCTTCGGGACTGAATGCGGGACCTCCGTTGCAATGTATGCCCACCCGCAGCTTCATCACGAAAACGTCTTGGGCGCCCGTCAGGCCGCTGCTTGTAAACCGGCAGGACTCGGCCAGTTTCCCCAATCCCTGATTGTATTCAGTGAACGCCAGATCCAACAATTGAAGGCGATTGTCCCATGATCATACGCTCCCGCGCGCCCCTTCGCCTGGGCTTTGCTGGCGGCGGCACCGACGTGTCGCCCTATTGCGACCAGTTCGGCGGGGCGGTCCTGAACATCACCATCGACCTTTATGCCTATACCATCATCGAGCCGACGACGGACGGGCGCGTCACCATCGTCGCACCCGACATCGACAGCCAGTGCGAGTTCTCAGTGGACGATGCCATGGAGCTTGCCGGCCCGCTGGTCCTGCACCGCGCGGTTTACCGCCGGATCGTCACGCAGTTCAACGGCGGGCGGCCGCTGCCGTGCCGGATCACCACGTTTTGCGACGCGCCGCCGGGTTCGGGCCTCGGCACCTCCTCGACCATGGTCGTTTCCTTGGTGAAGGCCTTCGTCGAATGGCTCAACCTGCCGCTCGGCGAGTACGAGATCGCGCACCTCGCGTTCGAGATCGAGCGGATCGACGCCGGGCTGGGCGGCGGGCGGCAGGACCAGTATGCGGCGACATTCGGCGGCGTGAACTTCATGGAGTTCCACCCGGACGACCGGGTCATCGTCAACCCGCTGCGCGTCAAGAACTGGATCATCTCGGAGCTGGAAACCTCGCTGGTCCTGTTCAACAGCGGGGTTTCGCGGTCCTCCGCCCGAATCATCAAGGAGCAGACCGACAACCTCGTGCATCACAGCGGCACCACGCTGGACGCGATGCACGCGATCAAGGCGGACGCGTTCCGCATGAAGGAATGCCTGCTGAAAGGCGACTTCGACACCTTTGCCGCATGCATGAGGGAAACCTGGGAAGCCAAGAAGCGCCTGGCCGACAACGTCAGCAGCAAGCCGATCGACCTGACGGTGCAGGCGGCGCTCGACGCCGGGGCGCGGGCGGGCAAGATCTCCGGGGCGGGCGGCGGCGGCTTCCTGACGTTCCTGGTGATCCCCGAGCGTCGCGTTGACGTGATCCGCGCCTTGCGCCGCCAGGATGGGCAGGTCATGACCTGCCACTTCACCCGGCACGGCACGGAAGGCTGGAAACTCTATTAGAGCCAGTCAGCGCCGGACGCGGCCCTACTTCACCAGCACAGCCCGGCCGGCCGCCCGGCGCATCGCGACGCGGAGCGAGCCTGGCAGCATGGTACGCAATATGAGACGCGCGGCGACGAGCGGGTAGAGCTTGACCGGCGACATCCGGATGGAGGCGGCAACCTCGCCCTGCGCCGCAAGCCGCGCGGCCGTCCCCGAAAGCATCCGCACGCACAAGGTCCGGCTTTCTGGCGTCATCGTCGGCAAGGCACGCATGATCGAGGCGCGGATAAAGGAGCAATCCTCGCCGTCAAGCTCGTAAGGGCGGTAGGCCGCAAGCTCCAGCAGCTTCGCGGACGCCGACACCGCAAGCCGCGCGGCCTCCTCCGCGTCCAGACCACGGCTGCCCAGCCGCACGATGCCTTTCAGGGTCCGTGCCTGCGTGTACTCGGCCAAAGCCGACTTCGGAAACGCGATGTCAGGCCGGCCGGCCCGGCGCCGCATGGCCGAAATGCCGCCCAGTTGCGAACTCATCGCAGCGATCCGCCCGTTGAGCGTCGAGGCGCTCGTCACGCTCTGGCCGTGGATGCGGTAATAGCCGAGCAGGTCCGGCATGTTGGCCAGTTGCCCCGTCTCCTGCAGCCGCCAATACAGGTCTGAATCCTCGGAATGGAACACGTAGCGGTAGCCGCCGACCGCCTCGACCGCCGCGCGGCGCATCATCAGGAACGGGTGGATGAGGTAGGGTTCCAACTGCGGGTAGGCCGTGGGGTCCGAAAGGTCGGGGGAGGACAGCGTGACCTTCGGGCCGAGTTCGCGGCCCGCCTCGTCAATGTGGATGACCGATCCGGACACCGCGCTGCAGTCGGGATGGCCGTGCATCCACCCAAGCTGTTTCTCGAACCGGTCGGGGAGGGCCAGGTCGTCGGCGTCGTGGCGCGCGACGAGGTCCGCGGTGCAGGCGGCAAGGCCCGCGTTGAGCGCATCGACGATCCCGCCGTTCGGACGGTTGATGAGCACGATCCGGCCATCCGCCGCCGCCAGGCGCTCCACAATCGCCTGCGTGCCGTCGGTCGAGCCGTCATTGGCGACGATGATCCGGATGTCGCGGAGCGTCTGGGCCTGGATGGAGGCGACGGCGCTTTCAACCGTTCTTGCCCCGTTGAACACGGGGATCACGACATCGATGATTGGGTTCGGCACCACGCACTCCCAGCACTCAGGCCGTCAAGATTGTTCCAGTCCGCCAGCGGCTAGCCTGCGCCGACGCGCCACCGCACAACGGCCTGCATCGCGACGAGTTGACTCCCGATGCAAAGGCAATACCAAAGGGAAGCCTGCGCGGGTCTTCCAACACGGGGCATGCCCGGGACGAGCCATAGCACCATTGCCCCCTTGCGTCAGCCCGGGACGGCCGGCACTCCGTTGACGGCGGCTTTGAGCGGCGCATTTGGGGTCCTGGCGCTTGCCGGGCTATAGGCGGCAGCATCCAGCACTCCCCCAGCACTTCCATCAAGCCGATTTGCCCTTCGACCCGAAAAGTGACAGGTCCACCCCTCGGATGGCGGCAGCCAAACGCGTTGCGGCTGCGCGAAGCCCGGCCTCCCTTGCGTGCGCCGACCCGATGACGCGGCAGGCCGAGGCGAAGGACCCCAGAAAAGGACCCATGCAGTGAACGACAGCGGAACTCGACTTGCCATCATCGGGTGCGGGTTTCTTGCCAGGACGCGGCTCCTGCCCGCATTGCGCCGCATCGGCTGGCTGCCCGACGTGCTGATCGACCCCGCATCCCAGCGCGCCGAGGCGCTGTCCCGGGAGATCGGGACGCCCGGGGGCGTCGCCACCGCGCCGGACTGGACCGCCGTTGCGGACCGGTTCGATGCCGCGGTCGTCGCCGTGCCGAACGCCTGGCATGGGCCGGTCGGGACCGCGCTCGCCGCCGCCGGCAAGCACCTGCTGATGGAGCCGCCCTTTGCCGCAGGGGGGGGCGCCTGCCGCGCCGTGATGGACGCGGCCGGGCAGTCGGGCGTCGTCCTGCGGGCCGCCCGGCCGTGGCGGCACCTCCATGCGGCACGGTGGACGGAGGCGGTGATCCGCTCGGGGCAGCTCGGCCACCTCCGCCGGGTCGAGTGGCGCGAGGGCCGCGTCTTCGACCGGTCGGGTGTCACTGAGGCCGTGCTTTGGCCGGAAGAGGGCGGGGTGCTGACCAACCCCGGCGTCCATGCGCTCGACCTGGCGGCGTGGTGGTTCGGCGGCATCGAGCCGGTCCGCTACCGCGACGACAGTGCGGGCGGCGTGGAATCCGAGTGTATCCTGGACTGCCGGCTCGACGGGGCGGAGGGGCGGATCGAGTTGAGCCGCGCCCGCGAGTTGCCGAACACCTGCCTGCTTGAGGGCGCCAAGGGCTTCCTGGAAATCCACCTGAACCGGAACCAGGTGGTCCGGTGCTCGGACAACGTGCGAACCGTCCTGTACCAAGGCCTCGCGGCCGACGCGCTGGCGCCGCAGGACCCCGTTGACCTGTACGAGGCCGTGCTGAAGGACTTCCGCGCCGCCCTCGGCGGGGGCGGCGGGCGCAAGCGCCCGGACGACGAGGGCTGCCTTGCCGCGGAGCTGATCGAGCGGTGCTACGCCATGCGGATGCCGCTCCCCGCGCCATGGGGGGCGGCGCCACGGTCCGAAAGCCCGGCCGTGCCGCCGGGCACCCGGGTCGTCGTCACCGGCGCCACCGGGTTCATCGGCGGGCGCCTGGTGGAGCGCCTGGTCGAGCAGGGGGCGAAGGTCTGCTGCCTGATCCGCAACCCGGCCTCTGCGGTCCGCCTGGCGCGGCTGCCGGTCGAGTTCCGCCATGCGGAGCTGACCGACGCCGCCGCCGTTGATGACGCACTCCGGGAGGCCGGGCTGGTGTTCCATTGCGCCTACGACTGGGGCGACGCGGCGGCCAACCGCCGCGCCCTGGGCCACCTGATCGACGGCTGCATCGCCCACGGCGTCGGGCGCCTGGTGCACCTCAGCACCTTCTCGGTTTACGACCCCTACCCCGACGGCCTTTTGCACGAGGACACGCCCGACGGCGACCGGTCGGGGGAGTACACGCGCACCAAGCTCGAACTCGAAAAGGATCTGCTGGACGCGGTGCGCGGGCGCGGGCTGCGCGGCACGATCCTGCAGCCGACCATCGTGTACGGCCCGTTTTCGAAACCCTGGACCATTAACCCGGCGGAGCAGCTCATGCTCGACACGCTTGTGCTGCCGGACCGCGGGGAAGGGTTGTGCAACGCCTTGTTCGTGGACGACCTCGTGGATGCGATGCTGCTTGCCGCAACCCGTCCGGACGCCGTGGGCGAACGCTTCATCGTGTCCGGCCCGGACGCCCCCACCTGGTCCGAGTTCTACGAGGCCTTCGCCCGGGCGGTGGGGGCGAAAGGGCCGGAGTACTGGCCGCAGGACGTGATCGAGAAGCGGAAAGGCGGGCTGCGGAACAAGATCCGCGTGGCGGTCACGGACCCGAAGAAGGTCGTGCGGATCGCGCGGCGCGTGCCCGGCCTGCGCCAAGCCCTGGACCTGTCCTGGCGGGCGTTGCCCGGCGGGCTGCGCGCCGGGATGGAAAACCGCTACAATCCCAAGTCGCGCCCGGTCGGGCAACTGCATGTGCCGGACCTCAAGCAACTGCGTTTCCTCGCGGCGAAGCCGGTGGTGGACTCCGGCAAGGCCCGCCGGCTGATCGGCTACGACCCGCGCTTCGACTTCAAGTCCGGGATGGCGCCCACGGCGCGCTACCTCGAATGGGCATACGGCCTCGCAGCGCAAGGCGGCGAAGCGGCCGCATCCCACAAACCCACCTGAAACCGAGGACGGCTGCGCCGCGTCAAGCGCTGGCGGGCAAGGAGAACAGGAATGCATGTCGTTGATCTTCGCCGGGCCGACCGCGCGCTGGACATCCGGGCCAACCTTTGCCTGATCGGCAGCGGCCCCGCGGGCCTGACGATTGCGCGCGAGCTGCGGCACAGCGGCCTGTCGATCCTGATCGTGGAAAGCGGCGGCTTGGCCGAAGAGGTGCCAAGCCTGAGCGAGATCGAGAACGTCGGCGAATGGCGCTCCATCGACCAGCAGCGGGTCAGAAACCGCATCTTCGGCGGCACCTCCCACACCTGGTCGGGCCGCTGCGCCCCGCTCGACGCCATCGACTACGAGGCCCGCTCCTGGCTCCCGTCCTCCGGCTGGCCGATGGGGCCGGAGGAGATGGCGCCCTATGTCCGCCGGGCGGCCGGGCACCTGCGGATCGATCCCGACTTCACCGCGGAGCGCCCGCGCCCGCTGCCCGGGCCGCCGTTCGACGGCGGCGTGCTGAAGGATATCTGCTTCCAGTTCAGCGAAGACAACGTGTTCCGCGACGAGTTCACCCGGTTCGGCCCGCGCTTCCTTTCCGCGTCGGCGCCGAACACCACTGTGCTGGCCCACGCCTCCGTGACCCACCTGACCACGAACGCCGACGGGTCCCGCTTGGAAGCGGTCGAGGTCAGCAACCCCGAGGGCAAGCACGCGACTGTGCGGGCGGACGCCGTGGTGCTTGCGGCCGGCGGGATCGAGAACGCTCGGCTGCTGCTGTGCTCGAACCGCATCGTGCCGGGTGGCGTCGGCAACGCGCATGACGTGGTCGGGCGGTTCCTGATGGACCATCCGCGCTGCACCCTCGGCAACTTCGACCTCAAGCAGGTCCGCCCCGTCTGGGACCGCTTCGGCTACTACCGGGCCGCCGTCCGGCGGGGCACGCACCTGTATATCGACGGGGTGGGCCTGAGCGAGTCGGCGCAGCGCGGGGAGCGCCTGCTGAACTGCTCCGCCTGGCTCGACGACGAGCGGGCGCCCGACGACCCGTTGGATGCCGCCGCGCGTCTGGTGAAGCGGCGGAGCCGGGATTGGATCGGGGATGGCCGGGCGGTCCTGTCGCAGCCCGGGCTGGTGGCCCGCGCCGTGCAGGACCGGCTGGTGCACCGCAAGGTGACGCTGCACAAGCTGCGGCGCCTCGGGTTCCTGTGCATCGTCGAGCAGGTGCCCGATCCCGACAGCCGAATCCGCCTCGGCCGCCGCAAGGATGTGCTCGGGCTGCCCATGCCGTCCATCGACTGGCGGATCGGCGAGCTGGAACGGGCGACCGCCATCCGGCTGGGCCATGCCGTGGAGGCGGAGTTCCGGCGTGTGGGGCTGCCGCCGCCGCAGCTCGTGGACTGGATCCGCCACCGCCGGCCTGACGAGGCGCAGTTCCTCGATGTCGCCCATCCCATCGGCGCGACGCGCATGGCGGACGATCCGCGGCAGGGCGTGGTGGACCGGGACTGCGCGGTGCATGGCACGGACGGCCTGTTCATCGCCGGCAGTTCCGTGTTCCCGACCGCCGGGCACGCCAACCCGACGCTGATGATCGTGGCCTTCGCCGTGCGCCTCGCGGATCACCTCAAGGCGCGCGCCAACTCGATGCAGGCCCGGACGACGGAGCTACAGCCGGCCTGAGCCAGCCGGCCTCAGTCCTGCGGGAACATCGCGCGCTCGACCAGCGCGCAAATAATGTGTGCGGCGGTGATATGGAGTTGTTGGATGACGGGCGTGCGGGCCGATGGGGCTTGCAGCAGCAGGTTGCAAGCCTCAGCCATGGGGCCACCCTGCGCCCCGGCGAAGCCGATGCAGGTAAGCCGCTTCTCCCGCCCGGCGGCGAGGGCGCGCAGCACGTTGGCCGAGGTCCCGGAGGTGGAGATGCCGAGCAGCACGTCGCCCGGCTGCCCGAGGGCGAGCACCTGGCGCTCGAACACGCGGTTAAAGCCGTAGTCGTTCCCGGTGGCGGTGAGCACCGACGTGTCCGTGGTGAGTGCAATCGCCGCGAGCGGGGGGCGGTCGTACATCAGGCGTGACACGAACTCCCCCGCGATGTGCTGGGCATCGCCGGCGCTTCCGCCATTGCCGCAGATCAGGAGCTTGCCGCCGTTGCGCAGCGAGGCGGTGATGGCGTCCGCCATGTCGGCCATCACCCGGCGATGCCGCGCGTCGCCGCAGAACGCCTGCGTCGCCTGCAGGGTCTCGTCCAAGTAGGCATCGATGAAGCTCATGGCGCTGTCCCGTTAGGCATTGGCGCGGATGTTCATGTAGGCACTGCCGCTCGCGGCATCCGTGCCGAACGTCACGCCGAGCCGCCCCGTCAGGTCCGCCCGGGTGAAGCCCGGCAGCGTCAACAGCACCTCCGGCTTGCCCGCCGCCTGCGCGGTGAGCGTCAGGCCGGTGGCCCCGGCGGCGCCGGCCCCGTCCAAGTAGTTGATCTGGAAACCCGCCTGCGACACTCCCCACAGCGTCACGGCGTCACCCGCATGGAAGTTCGCCACCGTGCTCCAGGTGGTCGCCGTGGCGCCGCGCTCATCGACGAAGAAGGTGTCCGTGCCGCTACCGCCGGTCAGGAAGTTCGACCCGGTGCCCCCGTCCACCACGTTGTTGCCGCCGCTGACCGCAATCGCGTCCTCGCCCCCGCCGCTGTGGATGAACCAGTTCGGCGTGGACACCGTGACATTCAGGTTGTCCGGCGTGATGTTGATGTACTGCCGCTGCACGCTGCCCACCGGCCCGGTGTAGGGCTGTCCCTGCGCCGCCGCCGGCTGGCCCGTGGTGGTGTTCACGGCCGCCAGCACCGGCACGCCGCTCAGTTGCTGCTCGGCCAGGTCGGCGATGGCCCCGTGTCCGGTCTCGGTCGGGTGCACCCGGTCGAAGAACAAGTACTGGTCCTGCGCCGCGGCCCCGCTCGCCGCGAGGGCGTCGCTGTTGAAGCTGCCGTTGTCGCCGCTGTAAACCGGCGCCGTCACGTTGTTGAGGCCGTAGGCCGCCGGGTTGGCAATCGCGGCGTCCAGCAGGGTGTTGGCGTCCACCACCTGGATGCGGGCCCCGCTGGCGCTGGCGACGGCGGCAAGCTGGCTGCCCAGCGCGGCGTTGTAGGCGCCCGAAAGCTGCGTGGCCTCCGTGTCGACCGCCGTAGGCGCCGTGCCGGTCTGCGGCTGCCGCGTGGTCACGTCCGGTATCTTGCCGAGGTCGGGCACGTTCAGCACCAGCAGGGTCTTCGCGCCGCCGCCGATGAGCTGCTGCACGAAGGAGATTTCGTTGGCCACCGCCGCGTCCACGTCGGCGGTCTGCTGCTGCGCGCTCAGGCCGGTGTTGGCGAGGATGCCGAACAGGTCGTTGGCCCCAATTGACACGGTGTAGAGCGCATTGGCCGGCGGCGTCGGCACCTGGGCCTTGAACTGCGCAAGCTGCGTCGGAAGGGAGATGGCCAGGACCCCCGGGTCGGTGTTCTCCGGCGCCGCCCCGGTGACTGCGCCGCCATAGGCGTAGTCCGTGCCGCCCGCCAGGCTGGGCGCCAGCGTGCCGAGGCCGAGGCCGAGGGCTGTGGACACGTCCTGCACCCAGGTCGGGCCGTTGCTGAACACGCTGGCGCTGACCGGGCCGTATTTCTGGCTGTAGTAGGGCGGCGACACCGGCCGGGTCGTCCCCGTCGGCGCCGTGAGGATCGACAGGTTGCCGGCGTCGGACAGGCTGTCGCCGAACGCATACAGGGCGCTGTAGGTGGGGAGTGCCGAACTCTGCGGCATAAACGGAATCCTTCCCGAACTTATTAACAAGACGCGAGCACGGCCGCACGGTCAGTATCGGTTCCGGGTGGCCCGGGCAAGATGCCGGCACGGCGTGCCCGGCACGATGTGTTCAATCAACCCAGGCCCCGTGCCTGCGGTGCCACGCTTCAATCGACTCGTCGGGGTAGAGATCGAAGCAGGCGTCGCCGGCGCCGACCTGCGGCTCCAACCAGGACGGCCTGAACCGCAGCATCATGTGGACCGACGCGGGCGGCGTGGGCAGCGCGCTGTCGATTGCGGAGGCGAACGGGTGGACCAGCTCGGGCCACTCCGGCGAGAACAGCCACAAGGCGGCAGCACAGCGCGCGCAGAAATGGCGCTCCGCGGTGGACAGGCGGCACGCGCCGTCATCCTGCCGGATCTCCGCATGGAACACCCGCTTGGCGTCCCCGTCTGCGTCCACCCGCCCCGCCTCCACCTTCAACGTGCGCGCATCGGCGCCCAGGTTGATGGCGTAGCCGCCGCCCCCCGCCGTCTTGCGGCAGATCGAGCAGTAGCATCGCTGGTAAGGCTGCGGCGTGTGGCTGTCGCAGCGGAAACGGACGGCGCCGCACCGGCACGACCCCTCAAGCGTTTGCGGCATGGCGCGCTCTCCCTGACCCTGACCCGGCGGTGCTCATTGCAGAGCGGCGAGCACGGCGGCCGGGCGTTCGCCCAGCTCGGCGGCCTGCCAATCGCGGTGGTGGGCGAACAGCTCGATCAGCGCGGCGGTGTCCTGGTCGCGGCCCATTCCCGCCGCCGCGGCCACGCGCCCATCCTTTACGTAGTAGGCGAGGAACTCCGGCTTGCCGAGATCGCCGTGCAGCACGACGCTGTCCCATGCCGCCGCGTGGCCGACGTAGTCGAGGCGCTTCATGTACTGGATGGTCCAAAAAAACGGCACGGCGTCGTAGCGGGCGCCGCGGCCCAGCATGTTGAGCGCCGCCACCCGGCCATGCTGCTCCGCCACGCGCCAGTGCTCCACCCGGATTGGCTCGCCGTCGCCGCGGTGCGGGAAGCGGGCGATGTCGCCGGCCGCATACAGCCCGGGGGCGGCGCATAGGGTCGCATCGACAATGAGGCCCCCGTCGTCGTGCCGGGCCAGGTCCTTGGCATAGGCGGTGGCCGGCTTGACCCCGAAGCCGACCACGACGAGGTCGGCGGCGATCCGCTCCCCGCCTTCCAGCACCACGCCGGACACCTGCCCGTCGCCCTCCAGCGACGCCACCCCGCGGCCCAGCCGGAACGCCACGCCCTGCCGCTCATGCAGGCCGACGAAGGCCCGGCCGACCTGCTCGCCGAGCTGCTTGGCGAAGGGTGCCGCCTCCTTGCCGACCACGGTGACATCCAGCCCACGCTCCCGCAGGCTCGCCGCCACCTCCATGCCGATGAAGCTGGCGCCCAGGACCACGGCGCACGCGCTGCGTTCGGCCTGCGCCAGGATGGCGTCGGCGTCAGCGCGGCTGCGCAGGGTGTAGACATGGCCCAGCCCGGCGCCGGGAAGCGGCGGCAGGACAGGTGCTCCGCCCGTCGCGAGCAGGGCCGCGTCGTACTCCACCACCGCGCCGTCCGCGCAGGTGATCCGGCGGGCCTGCGCGTCGATGCGCGAAACCTCCGCCGTGCGCCGCTCGATCCGCTGCTCGCGGTAGAACGACTGGGACTGCAAGGGCGACTTCTCCGCGCCCTTCTGCCCGGACAGGGCGTATTTGCTGAGCACAGTCCGGTCGTAGGGCACGCGGTTCGCCGGGTCGAGCATGACGACCCGGCCGGTGAAGCCTTCCTCGCGCAGGGTCTGCGCCGCCATCGCGCCCGCGCCGCCCGCGCCGACGATGACGAAGCAGCGGTCGTCGGGCGCTGCGGACGGCGTGTCTGGCGCCTGGGCCAGGGCCAGCAGGATGCGGCCCGCGTCCACGCGCACGTTGTAGCGCGGCAGCGCGTCGAGCGCCGGCGGGTCCTGCACGGCGCCGGTCCGGATGCAGAACGCCGCCTTATGCCAGGGACAGACGATCCGGCCGCCGTTGCGGACGCCCTCCATCAACGGCCCGCCGGCATGGGGACAGATGGCGCCGACCGCACGCACGGCGTCTCCGTCCCGGAGCAGGAGGATCTTCTCGCCGTCCACCTCGACTTGCTTCATGCCGCCCGGCTCGACCGCCTCGAAGGCAGCGACTTCGATCTCACCCTGCGCCATGTGCTGCTCCCGCCATGCAAGAGGCAACGCTCCTGCCCGGCTGCGGTTCGGCACGAAGGGACAGCGCACGCCAGCAAGATCCCTGTGGGCGCCCGGCGAAACTTCCGTTTCCGCCGGGTACGGCCAGGAACCACGGCCAGGAACCACGGCCAGGGATCAACGGGCCGCTTGCATGGCCTGATGGCCGGTCCTGCCCTCCAAGATCAGGCCTTGGCGCGCGGGCTGAGCAGGTCCTCAAGGCCGATGCGCCGAAGCATCTCGGCACGGACACGGTCGGCCATCATGTTGACGACCTCCGCCCCGTCGGAGGACGGGTCGATGGTCATGCGGAACGGCCGCTTGCCGAACGGCGTATCGACCACCAGCACAATGGCGCGGGCGACCTCTGCCACGTCCGCATCGGCCGGCTCCAGCGCGGCAAGGCCTTTCATCGACCGGTCGGGCACGTCCCGGTAAAGGCCGTCGGCGTACTCGGCCGCGCGTTCTCCGTCGTCGGGCCGTCCGCCGTGGCTGAAGTGGTTGGCGCCGCCGGTGAACGCGCCCGGCACCACGACGGTGGTCTCAATGCCCCAGCGCGTCAGCTCGCCCGCGTAGCTACCGCCAGCGAGTCCATCCCCGCCTTGGCCGCGAAGTACGGCGCCAGGTAGGGCGGCGTGCCGCCCCGCGCGCTGGACGACGACACCCAGACCAGGAGGTCTTGCCCGGCTTTCCTCATGTGCGGCAGGGCCGCACGGTTCAGGCGCTAGGTGCCGAGTACGTTCACGTCGTAGAGTTGGGCGAACTGCTCGGGCGTGAAGGCCTCGGCCGGGCCGAACATCATGCGGCCGGCGTTGTGAACCACCAACATCCAGGCGGCCAGCCTGCTCCAGGACCGTGGCGACGGCGGCATCAGCCGATGCCTGGTCCAGCACGTCAAGCTCCACCGTACGGAGGTCAACCCCGCGTTCGGCCGAGTAGGGGCGGGCGGCGGCCGCCTTGCCGGCGTTGGCGCCCGCGATGCCGCCCATCGAGGCATAGACGGTGTGTCCCGCGTCGGCCAGGGCGTGTGCGGTCAGCTCGCCGAAGCCGCTGGATGCCCGGTGATGACGACCACCTTCCTCATGAGTGCAATCCCTTCTGAACAAATGGGGCGGGCATCAGGCGACGCCGCCGTTGACCCGGATCGTCTGGCCGTTGATCCAGCCGCCGTCCGGCCCGGCCAGCAGCGACACGACGGCCGCGATGTCCGCCGGCTGGCCCAGGCGCTCTAGCGGCGACATCTTCGCCATGTGGTCGACCACCTCCTGCGGCTTGCCCTTCAGGAACAGCTCCGTGGCCGTGGGGCCGGGGGCGATAGCGTTCACCGTGATGCCGCGCCCGCGCACCTCCTTGGCGAGCACGCCCGAAAGCGCCTCCACCCCGGCCTTGGTCGCCGCATAGGCCGCATAGGTCGGCTGCAGCAGGGTGGTGACGCTGGACGAGGTGTTGATGACGCGCCCGTTGTTCCGCAAGCGCCGGGCCGCCTCCCGCAAGGTATTGAACACGCCCTTGAGGTTGATCGCGACCATGCGGTCGAAGGCGTCATCCCCCATCTCGGCCAGGGTGCCAAGGGTCATGATGCCGGCGTTGTTGACCAGCACATCGACCCCGCCAAAGGCCGCCTCGGCCGCGTCGAACATGCGCTCGACCGCAGCGGGATCGCTCACGTCGGCGCGAACGGCGACCGCCCGGCCGCCGCCCTGCTCGATCCCGCGCACCAGCACCTCCGCAGCCTCGGCGCCTGCCGTGTAGTTCACCACGACAGCGAAGCCGTCGCCGGCCAGGCGCTTGGCCACCTCCGCCCCGATGCCCCGCGAGGCGCCCGTGACCAGGGCGGTTTTTTCGTTCTGCTCCGACATGTCAGCCTCCGTGATGCAACGACCCCGAGTTGGGCTTTCGCAGCTCGCCGATAAACCGCCTGGCCTTGCCAAGAGCGTTCGCCTCGGCCGAACAATCACGGCATGGACAAGATCGACGCCATGCGCCTGTTCACCCGCATCGTGGAGCGGCGCAGCTTCAGCGCGGCGGCAAGCGACTCGAACCTGCCGCGCTCCACCGTCACCGAGGCGATGAAGCAACTGGAGGCAAGGCTTGGCGTCCGGCTCCTGCAACGGACCACCCGCCACGTCGCGCCCACGCTGGACGGGGGGGCCTATTACCGCCGCTGCCTGGGCATCCTGGCCGACATCGAGGAGGCAGAAGGGGCGTTCTCCGACGGGCCACTGCACGGGCTGCTGCGCATCGACGTGCACGGCACCCTGGCGCGGCATTTCGTCATCCCGAAGCTGCCGGCGTTCCTGGACCGGCATCCCGGCCTCCGTCTCCACATCGGCGAGGGCGACCGGCTGGTGGACCTCGTGCGCGAAGGCGTCGATTGCGTGATCAGGGCGGGCAAGCCGCAGGACGGCGGCATGGTCGTGCGCCGCCTGGGCCTGCTGGCCGAGGCCACCTGCGCCAGCCCCGCCTACCTGGAGCGCTTCGGGACGCCCGCCACGCCCGGCGACCTGGACGGCCACCGGATGATCGGCTTCGTGTCCTCGGGCACAGGCGAGGTGATGCCGCTGGAGTTCGGCACAGGGGCCGAGGTCCGCCGCATCGTGCTCCCCTCCCACGTGACCGTCACCGGGGCGGAGATGTACGCCATGCTGGCACGGCTCGGCCTGGGGCTGATCCAGGCGCCGCGCTACCGGCTCATGGCAGACTTCGCGTCGGGCGCCTTGGCGGAGGTGCTCCCCGGCTTCCCGCCCCCATTCACGCCGGTCTCAGTGCTCTACCCCCATAGGCGCCAACTCTCGCCGCGCGTGCGTGTCTTCATCGATTGGTTGGTCCAGATTTTTGCCGGCCAGCTTCCCGATCGCGAACCGTCCGCTACCGGCTGACGTAACAAGCCCGCATCCGCCCAGACGGATGCGGGCAGCGCGGCACGGATGGTGAGGGTGGCGGCATCGAAGCGGCCTTATGCCGGGCCGAAGCCTTCCAGCACGATCTTCCCCCGCGTCGTGCCGCTCTCGATCTGGGCGTGGACCTCCCGCAGGTTCGCGGCGTTGATGCCCGGGACGCGCCGGGTCATCGTCGTGCGCAGGGCGCCGGCATCGACCAGCCGCGAAACCTCCGCCAGCAGCTTGCCCTGCTCGCCCATGTCGGGCGTGTTGTGGGCGGAGCGGGTGAACATGAACTCCCAATGCACCGACACCGACTTGCGCTTGAACAGGTTGGCGTCGAGCGTCGCGGGATCGTCGATCACCGCGAAGCGCCCTTGCGGGGCGATCAGCTCGGCGGCTTCCCCCAAGTGGCGCAGCGTCTGCGTGGTGGAGAACACGAAGCCCGGCGCCCCGATCCCGAGCGCCGCGACCTCCGCGGCCAGCGGCTTGCCGTGGTCCACGACATGGTGCGCGCCCATCTGGCGCACCCAGTCCGCCGTTTCCGGCCGCGACGCCGTGGCGATCACGACAAGGTCCGTCGCCGCGCGGGCGATCTGGATGGCGACGGAGCCGACGCCGCCGGCGCCGCCGATGATCAGGATGGCCGGCGTTGCGCCCGGCACGGGCCGGCGCACGTCCAACCGGTCGAACAGCGTTTCCCACGCGGTGATGGCGGTGAGCGGCAGGGCGGCGGCCTCCGCCCAATCGAGGCTGCGCGGCTTGGGGCCGACGATGCGCTCATCCACCAAGTGAAACTCGCTGTTGCTGCCGGGCCGGCCGATGGCGCCGGCGTAGAACACCGCGTCGCCGGGCCGGAACAGGGTCGCGTCCGGCCCGGCGGCGGCGACGACGCCGGCCGCGTCCCAGCCAAGCACCTTCCAGGCGCCGGGTTCGGCGGCGCTGCTTTTCCGCACCTTGGTGTCCACCGGGTTGACCGACACGGCGCGGACCTCGACCAGCAGGTCGCGGCCGGTGGGCGTG
>CAXTUQ010000002.1:0-17208 GCA_964247405.1 uncultured Acetobacteraceae bacterium | reverse complement strand
ATGTCCACCAGGGCGTCGGCCCGGCCGATCTCGCCGGGCTGCTGGTATCCGATGGCACGCATGGTTGCACCTCGCTGTTGCACGAGGGCAGGATGGCGACAACCCCGCCCCGACGGAAGTACGCACAGATGCCGCCCCGAGTGCACGACCGGAGCAAAGCTCCGCTTTCTCCGAGGATACCGCCATGGCCCAGGCCCGCCACACCCGCCTCGATTGCAGCCCGGGCTGCTCGGTCGAGGCCGCGACCAGCCTGGTCGACGGCAAGTGGAAACGCATGATCCTGTTCCAGCTCGGGCGCGGCACCCTGCGCCTCAACGAGAGCCGCCGCCGCGTGCCGGGTGTCACGCAGCGCCTGCTGACCAATCAACTGCGCGAGATGGAGGCGGTGCTGGCGGCACTGAAGAAATAGGGCGACGCGAACATCGGGCTGTTTGCCAAGCCGGGCGCGGCCTTGTCCGCGGCGGCGTGAGCGGGCAAGGAGGCGACGGCGCCCGAGCCATGATGACGGCCCTTTCAACCGCGCAGACGGCAGGACATAAGATTTGATGACAACCTCTGATGCCCTTTCACGGCGCGCCCCAGGCGTGGCCGAGCAGCGCGCCACGCGCGTCGTCTTTTTCATCACGGGTTTCGGGAACTCGGCATGGGCGGCGCTGGTGCCCTTCGCCAAGGCGCGTGCCGACGTCAGCGACGGCGCGCTCGGGCTGCTGCTGCTGTGCCTGGGCATTGGCTCGATCATCACCATGCCCATCGCCGGCGCGTGCGCGGCACGGTTCGGCTGCCGCCAGGTCATGATCGTCGCGTCCCTCGTCGTCGCCGCCGCGCTGCCCTTCCTGGCGAGCCTTTCGGTGCTCCCGGCGCTCGTGGCGGCGCTGATGGTGTTCGGCGCGGGCATCGGCGCCATGGATGTGGCGATCAACATCCAGGCCATCATCGTGGAGCGCGCCAGCGGGCGCTCGATGATGTCGGGCTTCCACGGCCTGTTCAGCCTCGGCGGCATCGCCGGCGCCGGCGGGATGGCGGCCCTGCTGAGCGCCGGGGCCTCGCCCCTGGCGGCGGTGCTGTGCGTGTCGCTCGGCATCGCAGTTGCGCTCGCCGTCTCGGCCGGGCACCTCCTGCCCTATGGCGCCAGGAAGGAGGGGCCGGCCTTCGCGATGCCGCGCGGGATCGTGCTGCTCATCGGCGCCCTGGCCTTCGTGCTGTTCCTGGCGGAGGGGGCGGTGCTCGATTGGAGCGCCGTCTTCCTGACCTCCGTCCGGGACGTCGCCGCATCCTATGCCGGGTTTGGCTACGCCGCGTTCGCCGCGACGATGACGGCCGGCCGGCTCGCCGGCGACCGCATCGTGGACCGGCTGGGCCGGCAGCGGGTGGTGCTGATCGGCGGCCTGTGCGCGGCGTTCGGCTTCGTCGTCTCGGTGGCGGTACCGTCCTGGGAGGCGGCGCTGCTGGGCTACGCCCTGGTCGGCGTCGGCTGCGCGAACATCGTCCCGGTCTTGTTCAGCGCCGTCGGGCGGCAAAGCGTGATGCCCGAGAACGTCGCGGTGCCCGCGATCACCACCCTCGGCTACGCCGGCATCCTCGCCGGCCCGGCGGGCATCGGCTTCGTCGCCCACCTGACAAGCCTGCCGACTGCCTTCCTGGTCCTGGCCGCGATGCTCGTCGCCGTTGCCCTGAGCAGCCGGCGCCTTTGACGCCGGCGGACTACAACGGCGCCAGCCGGATCAGGGCCGACTGCGTTGCCGCGTCGTTGGTGAACACGAAGGCGTTCGACGCGAAGCTGCCGGCCACGTGGATGACGGCCGTGCCCGCGGCGCCGGTGCCCGGGTCCCGCGTGGACACCGACAGGTTGCCGGCGCCCGCCCCTTGCTGGAACGACATGCCCGTCACCGTGGTGTGCTCAAGCTGCAGCTGCGAGGCCGGGCCGCCCGGTGCGGACGTGGTGAAGCCGGCGACCGTCCCCAGGAAGCGCATCGGCTGGTCCAGTTGCAGCGTGCCCCCGTCCAGCTGCACGGTTTGCCCGGCGGAAACGGCGCCGTCGAGTTCGATCCTGACGCCAGACGAGTCGGAACCGGCCATGCTCCGGATGGTGCCGGCGCCCGCGAGGTTGGCATGGATCGCGAACTGGCTGACGTCCGTCAGCGACAGGGCGCCCGTGTTCGTCACCGTCGAGCCGGGCGAGCCGTTGACCACGAAAGAGGCCGCACGGCTGAGGTTGCCGCCATTCAGGTTGAGCGTCGCGGCGGCGCTCAGGTTCACGGTCAGGAGGCCCGGCGACACGCGCCCGCCCCATTGCAGCGGGCTTGCGACGGTGACGTTTCCGGTGGCGTCAAGGGTGCCGTAGCTGGAATAGCGCGTGGGATCGGTGAACGATGTCAGCTTGAGCGCCCCGACCGTGCCGCCCTGCACGGCCAGGTGGGCCGAAGCGGCTTGGGTGCTGCCGTTGAGGTAAACGGTGACGCCGGACAGCCCGCCCGGCGCCGTGAAGGTGCCGCCCGTGAGGACCAGCGTGTCGCCCGGGTTGGGCCGGGGCTGCGCAGCGGCGGACGCCGTGCTGGGATCGGGCCGGATGAAGGTGGACCCCGGGTCGGTGAGGCTGAAGCCTTGCGGGCCGCTTGCATGCAGCGCCAGGCTGGCGCCGCTGACGGCCGTGCCGTTGAAGGCGGCGCTGTCCACGTACAGGTTGCGGTCGGCGCCAGCCGAACCGCCCCAGGCATCGTTCAGGAAGTTGACCGAAACGCTGTGCGGCCCGGCGGCCCAGTTGCCGAGCACGTTCACCGTGTCGGACGTGCCGCTGCCGTGCAGGGCCGAAGCGGTCAGGACCCCGCCGACCTGCTGGCCATCCACCGAGACGGTGAACTGCGCGTTGCCGCGGTAGGCGTCCTCGCTCACCTTCAGGGCCAGCGTGTCCAAGCCTGAGCCGACCGTCATAGCCGTCATTCACGTTTCCTGTCGCTGTGGGTCGTCGTTGGTGGCTGTTGCCGCGCTGCGCCCCGGCGGTCCCGCCTTCGGACCTAGGCTTTGCGGCAATACTCTTTCAGAAGCGCGCATTCCTCTCTGAGCAACAGCATCTTCTTAGAACGTTGCACAAGTGTCCAGTGTGCCGGCTATCACATTTCAGATAGGGAATGAAATCGTTTTGCTTGTCCAGCAACGACATTCGATGACATTTCTTCAATTGAGCTGCCGTGGCACGTCGGCCACCCCCGGCTTGCAAGCGTCGCTTCTCACGAGCGGATGCCTGATGCTGTCGCGGGTCGCTGGAAAATCCAAGGTTCTGCTCGGACCGGTTGGCGGTAAACGTTGTGGCAGGCCTTGATCCCGCCCCGCTGCCGCATCACGACCGCCAGGCGCCCGATCAGGTCGAGCGGCAGGGCGTCGCCGGGGTGATGACGCTCGGCGTGGCGGAGCGGGTGGCGGGCCTGAACGTCCAGGCTGCGCCGCCACCGCTCATCCCCACGGCCCTTCGATCAAAGCCCGCGTTTCCTCGACGGCCACCTGCCAGATCGCCCGCATCTCGTCGTCGCTTCGCTGGTACAGCCCCCCGTAATTGCCGTCCCCCAAGGCATCGCGCACCTCCCCAGGGGAAAACAGCCGCAGCCGGTCGAGGTCCGCCATGGGCTTCGCCTCCTCCGGCCCGCGGATGTTCGGCAGCCGCGTCCAGGGGAAGTTCTCCATCCAGGACGCATGCGACGCGACCGGGTCGGTGTCCTGCACCGCCCGCAGCGTCCGGGGCGCGCTCCACCAGTTGTGGAAGCGCACGCGGCAGCCGGGATGGTCCGCCATCCACTCCTGCGCCAGACCAGCCGCCGGCGCGTTGCCGCCATGGCCGTTGCACAGCAGGATGCGGCGGAACCCGGACCGGGCCAGCCCGTCCAGCACGTCGCGGACCAGGCGCAGGTAGGTGTCCATGCGCAGGCTGATTGTGCCGGGGTAGGCCTGGAAATACGGGGCGAGGCCATACGCCACGGCCGGGAACACCGGCACGCCGAGCGGCTGCGCGGCCTCCACTGCCACGCGCTCGCTGAGGATGCTGTCCACCGCAAGGCTGAGCTGCGCGTGCTGCTCCGTGCTGCCCAGCGGCACCACGCAGCGGTCGTCGGCCTGCAAGTAGGCCTCCATCTGCATCCAGTTCATCTCGGCAACCCGCATGGAAGCTCTGTCCTCGCGCAGGGATAAGCGGCGATACTGGGCGGCGGCGGCACCCCCGGCAAGTCCGCCGACAGCCCCCATTGGCCGATCCGTCCGGCGGTGCCACGATGCCGCCATGAGCGCGTCACGTCCCCTTTACAATGGCCCCATCATCGACGCGCACCACCACCTATGGGACCTGTCCGGCGGCCGTTATCCCTGGCTGACCAATCCCGAGGCGGCGATCCCCGCGCTGGGCGACATCGGCTTCCTGCGCCGCAACTACCTGCCGCCGGACTACGCAGCCGATATCCTGGGCCAAGGCGTCGTCGCCTCCGTGCACGTCGAGGCCGTGTGGGACCCGGCGCGCAGCCCGGTAGAGGAAACCGCCTGGCTCGATGTGCTGCCACGCCCGCCCGGCATCGCCGCCCGCTACGTCGTCGCGGCCCCAGCCGCAAACGCAAAGCGTTTCGGCGAGCTCGCCGCCCCGAACGTCGCGGCCCTGCTGGACGGGCACGCGGCATCGCCGCGCGTTGCCGCCGTGGGTGAAACGATCCGCTGGCACCCGGACCCGGCCAAGCGCTGGACCCGCCGGGGCCTCGTGCATGACCCGGCGTGGCGCCGCGGCCTCGCCCAGCTTGCCCGGCATGGCTGGGCGCTGGACCTGCTGATGAACCCGCACCAGGCGGAGGAGGTGGCCGCCCTGGCGCGGGAGGTGCCGGGCCAGCGGTTCATCGTCAACCATTGCGGCACGCCCATTGACCGGGACGCGGAGGGGCTGGCGCGCTGGCGGGCCGGGCTGCGCGCCATGGGGCGGCAGCCGAACGTCGCGATCAAGCTGTCGAACTTCGCCGCCTACGCGACGGAACGCACGTGGGAGGCCGACCGCGACACCTTGCGGATCTGCATCGACCCCTTCGGCTCCGGCCGCTGCATGTTCGGCAGCAACTACCCCGTGGCCCGGCGCAGCATGGGCTACACGGCACTCTGCACTCGCTTCCGCGAGGTCGCCGCCGAGTACGACCCGGCGGAGCAGCACGCCCTGTTCTACGGCACCGCGGCCCGCCTGTATGGGATCACGCCGTGACGCCGGAGCCGCTCGCCTTCATCGGCACCGCCGACCTTGCCGGCCTGCTGCGCGGCAAGTCGATCCCATTGGCCGAGCTGCCGCAGCGCATGGGACGTGGCGTCGGCATCGCCCCCAGCAACCTCATGCTGTCCGTGTTCGGCCCCATCCACGACACGCCGTTCGGCACTGCGGGCGACTTGATGCTGGTGCCGGACCCGGGGACGGAGACGCTGATCCCTTCGCCGGGCGGGCCGGACATCCACCTGCTGCTCGGCGACTTCCACGGCACGGACGGCGTGCCCTGGGAGTGCTGCCCGCGCGGGTTCCTCCGCCGTGCCCTCCTGGCGCTGGAGGCGGAGTTCGGCCTGACCCTGCTGGCCACGTTCGAGCAGGAGCTGGTCTATACCGGCGTCGAGGACCGGCCGGGTTCGCCCTACACGCTGGACGCGCTCCGCCGTCAGGGTCCGTTCGGCGGCGCGCTGCTGGCCGCCATGCGCCGGGCCGGGATCGCCCCGGACTCCTTCCTCGCGGAGTACGGCCCTTGCCAGTTCGAGGTCACGGCCGGCCCCGCCCCGGGCCTGTCCGCCGCGGACCAGGCCGTGCAGGTGCGCGAGCTGGCCCGCGCCACCGCCGCCAGCCTGGACCACCGGGCGATCTTGGCGCCCATGCTGCGCCCGGACGGCACCGGCAACGGCACCCATGTCCATTGGAGCCTGCTCGACCGCGCCGGCGAGCCGGCCACGCACGACCTGGCGCGTCCGCACGGCCTGTCCGTGGCGGCGGAGCACATGGCCGCCGGCATGCTGCACCACATGTCCGCCCTTGTCGCCGTCACCGCGCCCTCCGCCGCCTCGTACTACCGGCTGCGCCCGGGCCGCTGGGCGCCGACGATGGCCGACCTCGGCGTGCAGGACCGCGGCAGCGCCGTCCGGGTGTGCCCTGTGCACGCCACCGCCCCGGACAGCGCGGCGCATCAGTTCAACGTCGAGTTCCGCGTGGCCGATGCCGCCGCCAGCCCGTATCTGGCGCTCGGCGCGCTGGTTTGGGCCGGGCTGGACGGTTTGCGCCGGCGCCGGACCCTGGACGGTTTGACGCCCGCCCCGCTGCCCGCCTCTCTCGCCGAGGCCATGGGCCACTTCGAGGCGAGCGACGCCGCGGCGGAGTGGTTCGGCCCGCTGCACGACGTTTACCTCCGCTTCAAGCGCGGCGAGCTGCAGGCACTGGCCGGGCTGAATGAGCCCGCAATCTGCGCCCGCTATGCCGCCATCTACTGACGGATGCACCCGGCACGATAGCTGCATCCCCGCACGCCCCTACGGAGAACCCTGGATGCGCCCTTGGCTGATCGCCGCCGCCCTGCTCGCCCCGTTGTCCGCACACGCGGCCGGCACGTTGCGGTTCGGCCTGGACTTCGACCTCGACACCTTCGACCCGGCGCGCAGCGGCTCCTACATCGAGCGCATCGTGAACCTGTCGATGTGCGACCAACTGGTCAACCTCGACGCCGCGCTGAACATCGTGCCGGAGCTGGCGGTCGCCTGGGACTGGTCGCCCGACCGCTTGGCGCTCACGCTCCACCTGCGCGACGGCGTGCAGTTTCAGGACGGCACGCCGATGAATGCCGAGGCCGTGCGCGCCAACCTCGAACGCTACCGCTCCGCCCCCTACAGCGCCCGCCGCGGCGAGCTGAAGCCGGTGGCCGGCATCGACGCGGTGGACGCCCGCACGGTCCGCATCCGCCTGTCCACGCCCTACACCCCGTTGCTGGCGCTGCTCGCCAGCCGGTCCGGCCTCATGCTGTCCCCGCGCATCCTGGACCAACCGACCGAGGCCATCGCCGCGCACCCGGTCTGCGCCGGGCCGTTCTCCTTCGGGGAGCGCGTGGCCCAGGACCACATCACCTTGCAGCGCTTCCCCGGCTACTGGAACGCCGCTGCGGTGACGCTGGACCGGATCGAGTTCCGCATCATGCCGGACTCCACCGTGCGGCGGGTGAACTTGCAATCCGGCCAACTCGACATCGCCAACCGCCTCGCGGCCACCGACGTGCCCGCCGTGGAGGCGGACCGGCGGCTGCGCGTCGTGCAGTTGCCGTCCATCGGCTTCGAGATGCTGTCCTTCAACCTCGCGCATGGCCCCGCCGCCGACACGCCGTTCGCCCATGATGTCCGCATCCGGCAGGCTTTTGCAAAATCCATCGACCGCGACGGCGTCAACCAAGTCGTGTTCGAAGGGCGCTTCATCCCGAGCAACCAGACCGAGGCGCCCGGCAGCCGCTACTGGGACCCGGCCCATCCGGTCCCGCCGCGCGACATCCCGGGCGCCCGCGCCCTGCTGGCCGCCGCCGGGGTGCCGCACCCCAAGCTCACGCTCAGCGTCGTGAACAACCCGACGGATACGCAGGTGGGCGAGGTGATCCAGTCCATGGCGGCCGAAGCCGGCTTCGACGTGACGCTGCAAAAGGGCGAGGCGGTGTCGCAGACCGACGCGGCGGCCCGGGGCGAGTACGAGGCCTACCAGGTGATCTGGAGCGGGCGGCCGGACCCGGACGGCAACGCCAGCTTCTGGATGCGCTGCGGCGCGCCGCTGAACTGGACCGGCTGGTGCAGCCCCGCCTTGGACGCGGCACTGGATCGCGGCGCCATGGCCTTTGACCCGGCGGAGCGCGCCCGCGCCTACCACGACGCGACCGACCTCTGGATGGCGGACCTGCCCTACTTGCCGCTGTACCACTTCACCTGGTTCTGGGGGCTGAGCGACCGCGTCGCCGGGTTCAGCCCGCGCCCTGATGGCCTGTTCCGCCCGGTCGGGGTGTCGATGCGGCCTTGAGCGTTCTGCATCGCTTGCGGCTCTCGGGACGTCGGCCGTCACACGTCCTGCCGTGCCTGCGGCCCAAGATCATCCTGGCCGGGTCAACGGTTCAGGCGAGTTGAGCAGATTGCGCCTTGGAGCCAAGCTCTTGCTGGAATGCCGCAAAAAGGCTCCGCATCACAGGTTGCTTGTAGGAGAAATCGGGTTCGGGATCGAGGGCGTGCACGATCATGGCCACATCAGCCTCGAACAGCAGCAGCCTGCCGTCGCGCGTTTCTGCACAATCGATGCCGAAGTAGTCGAGTCCGACCTTGTCGCACAGGGAAGAGAACGCGGCGGCATGACGGGCGGCGAAGCCGTTGTCAAAGTCACGCATGAACGCCGCCTCCTCGGCGCGCTTCCCGGCATCCTTGGTCATCCCGGCGTTGAAGTAATGCACCATCCAGTGCTCAGAGACGGCCATGTGCGACACGAAAGGGCGCCTGCCGATAAAGACGATCCGTTGCTTGCGGTAAAGGCCGTCGGCGCTCCGATAATCCACGAAAGGCGAGAGGTGGAATTCCGGCTCTGCCTGCTCCGCCAGGTAGGGGGCGACCGCGACGGGATCATCCAGCTTGCATAGGCCCTGCCCGGCGTGGGAGCCAACCGGCCGCACGACAAAGGGGAAACCACCTCCAGGACACGTCGGCGCGGCTTCCACGCTCCCGCTGCCAAGGCGGGCGAGGCTCTCCCGCGAGAGCTGGACGACAGGCGGGACGAGCACATGCGCGTCTTCGGCAAAAAGGGCCGCGACCCCTTCCCGCGTCAAGGCGGCGATCCGGTCCGGGTGCCCGTTCATCACCGGGGTCGGCCAGGCCTGCAGCGCTTTGGCAATGCCCTGCAAGGCCGCGCCCGACGTGGGGGACTCGCTCACGGCAACGAAAGCAACGTCGTGCTCGGGAATCTTGGGGGGAAGAGCCCCCTTGGAATTCACGTAAACGAGTTGCAGGTCCACATCGGACCCTTCCAGCAGGAAGTCGAGCGGCGTGTTCGCCATGAAATCGCCCGCAACGACGAACGCCACCACCCGCGGGCCGTCCGCGCGCCCATGCGGCCGGTGGTAAACCCTCTCGATTTCCAGGGCTGCGGCCTGCATGTCGAGGCCGCGCTGACGTTCGCCCGCGAGTTGCAGGACGACCGACATGTCCATCACCGCGGCCGAGTCGGCTGGATCGGCCGCCAGGCGTGCGCCGAGCTGGTCCCAAACGGGCTGCAGGCTTCCGCCCACATAAGCCAGGCGCATCAGCGCGGCCAGGCCGATTGTTGGACATGGACGACGTGCGGCGCCCGGGAACGCGTTCATGCCGCGGCGCCATCGAGGTCGCCAAAACCGGGACGGCGCACTCTGTCGATCAACGCGGTCATGATGGCTCCGGCATTCTTGATACAGAAACGATAGAGTAATGCGGCCGGCGGGTTGCGTCGCGTCATCATGGGTAAGGAAATGTCAACACAGTCATCGAGTGCCGTGAGCAGAGGACAACCTCCGTGCTCACCGGTGCCATCGCCAAGCCGACGCGCCCGCACGTTGCCACGGCGCGGGCCTGCTGGCAGGCTTGCGGACGGGGGAATATGACCATGAAGAACGCCATGATCGGCGCCGCGCTGCTAATCCTGGCCTGCTTCGCGCCGGCGCAGGCGCAGCCCTTTCGGATGGGCGCCGGCACGGAAGGCCGGCAATGGCTGCCGGAGCGCGCCCGGGTCGATAACCCGCTGCTCCGCTTCCCCGTCCAGATCCAGGACGGCGTCACCGTCACCGCCCGCGACGGCACGGCGCTCGATGCCCGGCTGTTCCTGCCGACCCTGGCGGCGGGTGCCGCGCCCACGCCGAGCGTGCTGATGACGGACGGCTATGGCCGCTCCTCCGTCACCGGCGCCAGCACCGACCCGGTGCTGATGGACATCGCGTCGCGCGGCTACGCCGTGCTGCACCTCAGCCTGCGCGGGTCGGGCCGGTCCGGCGGGACGGCGACGCTCTACAACCAGTTCGGGCAGGACGGCTACGACACGGTGGAGTGGATGGCCCGGCAGCCGTGGTGCAACGGGCGCGTCGGCATGGTGGGGCCGTCCCTGCTCGGCATCTCGCAGTGGCTGACGGCCAAGGAGGCGCCGCCGAGCCTCAAGGCCATCGTGCCGCAGGTGGCGTGCGGGGACTGCTACGGGCTGCTCTGGTATCCCGGCGGCATGATGCCCGGCCCCGGACGGGAAGCGCGCAAGCTGTCGCCGGGTGCGGAGGCGGAGTACGAGACCTCCATCCAACACCGCAACCTCGACGGTTGGTGGCGGGAGCGGCTCACGCTCGGCCCGGACGTGAAGGCGATCGCCGGGCGCGGGGTGGCGGCGTTCATCTCCGGCGGGCTGGACGACTACATCACCCCTGGCAACCTGCGGGCCTATGAGCAGTTCGACGGGTCCCGCAAGCGGCTGCTGCTCGCGCCGCACGCCCATGGCTGGCAGATCGACTTCCTCCAGGAGCTGCAGGTGCAGTGGCTGGACCATTGGCTGAAGGGCGCCGGCAACGGAGTGGAGGGCGCGCCCCGGGTGATCCTGTTCGTGAAGGGGGTGGACCGCTGGCGGTATGAAGCGGACTGGCCAGTTCCCGACGCCCACATGGCCCGGCTGTTTCTCCAGGCAGGGCATAGCGGGACGGTGGACAGCCTGAACGACGGGGCGCTGACAGCGCAGCCCGGCGCCGGGCCGGACGCCGCCCTGCCCTACGTGCCGGGCGCTGGCCCCGCCCTGCCGGTGCTGCTGAGCGCCACGGCCGGACGCCCGGACGGCGACCAGCGGGCGGCGGAGCGGCGCGTGCTGACCTGGACCACGGCGCCCTTGCCTGTGGCGGCGGAGGTGACGGGCTACCCGCACGTGTCGCTTTGGGCGTCGTCCAGCACGGATGACGGTGACATGGTGTTCAGCCTGAACGACGTGGCGCCGGACGGCGCGTCCACGCAGGTGGTCCAGGGCTACCTCAACGTGCCGCACCAGGCGTCGCTGTCCGACCCACGGCCACTGGTGCCGGGACAGGCGCAGAAGGTCGAGGCGGACCTGCTGCCGACCGCCTACGTGTTCCAGCCGGGGCACCGGCTGCGGCTCGCCTTGGCCGGCGCGGCAAGCGTGACGCCGGGCTTGCCGTTCCCGCAAGGCCCCGGGCCGAACCCGGCCGCCTTCACCTGGACCGTGCTGCAGGACGCCGGGCACCCGGCGACCTTGGCGCTGCCCATCGTTGGCACCGCCGGGGAGCAGCTTGCGCGGCTGACGCTGGCACGGCAGTGAGCGGGACGCGGACCGCGCGCATCCTGTTCCTATGCAGCCGGAACCGGCTGCGCAGCCCCACGGCAGAGCACGTCTTCTCGGCGCAGGCCAGTCTCGAAGTGATGTCCGCAGGCTTGGACAATGATGCCGATGTTCCCTGCACGCCAGAACTGCTTGAATGGGCCGATATCGTGTTCGTCATGGAGAAAGCCCATAGGATCAAGTTGTCGAAGCGGTTCAAGCGGCACCTCAAGACCCGGGTGATCTGCCTGGACATTCCTGACAACTACGGCTTCATGCAGGCTGAACTCGTGCAGTTGCTGCACGCGCGGGTGGATCGGCACCTGCGGCGAGGCGTAGGACGGCAGCACGGCGCCTGACGCGCATCCGACATCGCCGCGCGTTCCATGTCGGTTCGAGTACGGATCAAGAGTCCTGGACCTCCCATCTCCAAGGAACTACACGTTCCCCGCGAGTGTTGAGAGAAGGAACGTCTTATGTCGGCTGTTCGGGGCCACGCGCGGGTCAGCCGGAACAATCAGGCGCCCGCCTTTCGTCCGCCGTCACGCCCCCAAGCCGCACCGGCGGCGACAAAACCGGCGACGCCGGCCAGCACCGAGATGCCGTCCGCTGCAAAGGGCTTGAGCCGCCCGGTGCCCGACGACTTCCTGCGCGGCGGCGCGCTGATGCTGGGCGCCACGCTCCTGTTCTCGTTGTCGGACGCGATGGCCAAGTACATCACGGAAAGCGTGCCCACGGCGCAGCTCGCCGCCATCCGCTACGCCGTGTTCGTGGCCATGGCCGCAAGCCCGCTGCTCCGCCGCCGCCATGCCTCCATGCGCAGCCGCCGGCCGACGCTGCAAGTCCTGCGCGGGGTGGGCGTGGCGGGCAGCGCCCTTTGCTTCATCCTGTCCCTCGCGCACCTGCCCATCGCCGAGGCCACCGCGATCAACTTCATCACGCCCCTGCTGATCACAGCACTTGCGGTGCCGGTGCTGGGCGAGGCGGTGCGCCTGCCGGGCTGGATCGCCGTGCTCGTGGGCTTTGGGGGCATGTTGGTCGTGGTCCGCCCCGGCGCGCACGGCCTGCAGCCGGCGGCCCTGCTGGTGGTGCTGTCCTCGCTGTGCTGGTCCGTCGCCATGCTGGTCACGCGGAAGCTGGCGGTCATCGACCGCCCCGGCGTGACGCTGCTGTGGACCGCCGTGACTGGGTTCGTGCTGCTGACGGCCCTCCTGCCGTTCTTCCTGGCGCCGATGACCTGGCGGCTTGCCGGGCTGTCGGTGGCGCTGGGGGTGATCGCGTCGTCGGGGCAGTGGCTTGCGGTGCTCGCCTACCGCCATGCGCGGGCGACGGTGCTGGCGCCGCTGGGCTACGCGCAGCTCATCTGGTCATCCGTGCTGGGCCTGCTCGTGTTCGGCAACGTCCCGGACCGCTGGGTGGTGGTGGGCGCGGTCATCATCGCCGCGAGCGGCCTCTCCATTGTGCATGGGGAGCGGGTGCGGGTCGCCGCCCTGCGCGCCCGGCCGCCATCCTGAGCGCGTAGGCGCCAGGCCTGCTTCCGGCTCCTGCGCGATCGAAATCGCACATCGCCAAACTTTTTCTCTTGCATCGGCTTGGGAAGTGGTTATCTTGTGCAGTGCAGCATGGCTTTGTCATGCTGCGGACGTTTCCTCCCTAAACTTGGCGGTGCTTTCGGGCACCGCCTTTTTTTCGCGGCCGCGCTAAGCAGCGTCCAGCGCCTGCGACAGGTCGTCCAGCAGGTCCTCCGCATCTTCCAGCCCGACGGACAGGCGCATCATCGCCTCATCGACGCCGCCCGCCAGGTGCGCGGCCGGGTCGGCGCGGCGCGCGCCGCGCAGCAGGGCGCCCGGGCGCAAGATGAGCGACTCCGCATCCCCCAGGCTGACCGCGCGCAGCACGAGCCGCAGCCGGTCCATGAACCGGTCCGCGCCGTCGTTGCCGGACAGGAGGCTGAACGACAGCATCCCCGAGCCGTTCGCCATCTGCCGCCGCGCCGCGGCAAAGCCGGGGTCGGACGGCAGGAAGGGATAGCGCACCCGCGCCACCGCGCCGTGCCCGGCCAGCATGGCGGCGATGCGCTGCGCCGATTGCCCGTGCCGCTCCATGCGCAGCGCCAGCGTCTTCATGCCGCGCAGCACCAGGAAGGCCGACATGGGCGACATCGTGGCGCCGGTGATGTAGCGCAGGCCATGGCGGCGCAGCCGTTCGACCGTCGCGGCGTCGCCGATCACCGCGCCGCCGAGCAGGTCGCCG
This sequence comes from uncultured Acetobacteraceae bacterium, assembly GCA_964247405.1. GTDB lineage: Bacteria > Pseudomonadota > Alphaproteobacteria > Acetobacterales > Acetobacteraceae > CAHJXG01. The sequence continues at coordinate 3,635 of CAXTUQ010000002.1, read as the reverse complement.
TGGCCGTTGATGTACTTGGTCAGCGCGTGCAGCACGAGGTGCGCGCCGTGCTCCAGCGGGCGCTGCAGCGCGGGCGAGGCGTAGGTGCTGTCCACGACGGCCAGGGCACCCGCCGCACGGGCGCGCCCGGCAATGGCGGCGATGTCCAGCACCTCGGCAGTCGGGTTCACCGGCGTCTCGAAATACACCATCCGGGTGCGGCGCGACAGCACCGGGTCAAGGTTGGCCGGGTCCGACAGATCAACCGGGACGACCTTGATGCCGAACCGCGGCAGCGCGTCCTCGGTCAGCGCCAGGGTGTTGGAATAGACCGTGCGGTGCACGACGACCTCATCGCCCTGCGACAGCAGCGACAGCATGAGCGATCCCACCGCCCCCATGCCGGACGCAAAGACGACGCACGCCTCGGCCCCTTCGAGGTTCGCGAGCCGGGCTTCCAGCACGGATTGCGTCGGGTTCTCCTCCCGCCCATACAGCGGGCGCAGCAGTTCGCCCGCCGCGACCGCCTCGCTTTCGGCACTGGCGTCAAACGCATAGGTCGAGGTCATGTAGATCGGCGGGATCAGCGCGCCCTGGGCGCCCGTGCGGTCGAAGCCGTGGTGGATGGCGCGGGTCGTGAAGCCGGGCGCCCGGTTGCGCCGGGGCGGGCCGTTCACGCCGCGACCGCCTGGCGCCAGCGCGGGTTGGTGACCCGGCCGCCGGCCAGCGCCGTCACTTCATCCGCCGGCATCTCGCCGGCGATGGCCCGGCCCACCAGCTCGCCCATCAGCGCGCCCAGCTTGAAGCCGTGGCCGGAGCAGGCGCTGATCAGCCAGCCCGCCGCCCCGGTCGGATGCACCAGGAACTCCTCATGCTCGGTCACGGTGTAGAAGCACGCCTTGGGTTCGAGCACGCTGTAGCGGTCGAGGCCGCGATACGCGGCGCGCGCCGCCGGCCACAGCCGCTCCAGGTCGCGGGCATGGGCAACCCGGTCGCCGTCGGGGTCGCCGATGCGGGAAAACACGTGGTCGCCGACCTTCAGCCGCGTGCCGCGCCGCGGCGGCAGGGTGTACAGCCCGCCCTCCGGCCGCACCTCCAGCATCACCGGCGCCGACGCCCAGGCCTCCGCCAGGTCCGCCGGCGGCGAAAGGTAGAGCACGGCCTGCCGCGACGGCACGGCGACGCCGCGCAGGCCCGGCACCAGCCGGTCCGCCCAGGCGCCGGCCGCGACCACCACCACGTCGCCCTCATGCACGGCTCCGTCGGCGACGACCCGGCCGCACTCCGGATCGACCTCGCTGACCAGCGTCCCCGTGCGCAGCCGCACGCCGAGCCGGCCCAGCAGCACGACAAGATCGGTCAGGATGCGGACCGGGAACAGCATGCCGGCGCCGTCCGTGCTGACGACGCGCTCCAGGCCGTCCGTCTGCACCATCGGGAACCGGCGCCCGACCTCCTCCAGCGGGATGTCGCGGTAGCCGATGCCCATGGCGTCGAGCGAGCGCGACGCCCCGCCATACCAGCCGTCGTCATGGCGCAGGAAGTACACGGCCCCGCACGGCTCGTAGTGCGACGTGCCGATGGCCCGCCACAGGCTGTCCCACACCCGGAACGCTTCGGGCATCAGGTGGGCGTAGCCCTCCATCTTGCCGTAGGCGTGGCGGGTGATGCGGTGCTCGTCGTGGGAGGACGCCCGCGGGTTGGGCAGCGGCCCCTGCTCGAACAGCTCGACCTCCATGCCGCGCCGGGCCAGCGCCCAGGCGGTTGACAGCCCGGCGATGCCGCCGCCGACGATGAGGGCCTTGGTCATGGGCGACTCCTGCGCAGGGTGAAGCTTCGGTTCAGATAGGCCGTAGGCCGCATGGCCGGGCACTCCTATCAGAACAAGCGGTCACGACAAGCACGCCGTTGCCGTCCGGGCGACGCGTCCGCAGCACACGCCCGCCAAATACAGTGATCGCCCACGCACGTCGCAGGCCGGCCCTCCAAAATATCAGGGGCCGCGCGGCATTGAGTCGGGCCATACTGCGCGCCACGTCACCTCTGAAACACCATAAGGACCCGCATGACCGACCTCGCCCGCATCCGCGCCCTGCTCGACCGTCGGCGCCCCGGCCACGCCCTGCCGCGCGAGTTTTACACCGACCCCGACATCTTCGCCTTCGACATCGAGGCGATCCACCACCGCTCCTGGACCCTGGTCGGCTTCGAGGCGGAGCTGCCGTCGCCGGGCTGCACGCTGGCGCTGACGGTCGGGCGCTCCCCGGTCGTGGTGGTGCGCGGGCGGGACGGGGCGCTGCGGGCGTTCTTCAACTCCTGCCGCCACCGCGGCGCGCAGATCTGCGCGGACGGCCTGGCGAAGCGCCCCCGGCTGGTCTGCCCCTACCATCAATGGGCCTACGACCTGCAAGGCAACCTCGTCAACGCGACCCGGATGGCCGCCGACTTCGATCCCTCCGAGCACGCCCTGCGCCCGGTGGCGCTCCGCACGGTCGCCGGCACGATCTACGTGTGCCTGGCGGACCAGCCGCCCGCCTTTGACGAGTTCCACGACCGGTTCGCGCCGATGCTGGCGCCGCATGAACTGCACCGGGGCAAGGTCGCTTTCGAGACGACGCTGGTGGAAAAGGCGAATTGGAAGCTCGTGATGGAGAACGCGCGGGAGTGCTACCACTGCGCCACCAACCACCCGGAGCTGTCCGTCACCTTCCCGGTCGGCCGCCGGTCGCTGGCGGTGGCCGAGCAGAAGAAGGTGAGCGAAACGTTCGACGCCCGCATGGCCGAGCAGGGCCTGCCCACCGGCCCCTTTGAGGGCGCGTGGTGGCAGGCGGGGCGGTTCCCGCTGAACGAGGGGACGCAGTCGCTCACGATGGACGGCAAGCCCTGCGTTGCGCGCACCATGGGGCAACTCGGGGACGGCGACGTCGGCTCGCTGCGCTGGGCGCTGGAGCCGCACAGCTTCGCCCATGCGCTTGGCGACTACGTGTTCATGTTCAGCGCCCTGCCGACCGCGCCGGAGGAGACGGTGGTGACGGCCAAGTGGCTGGTGAGCGCCGATGCGGTGGAGGGGGTGGACTACACGATCCCCCGCCTCACGGAGCTATGGGACCGGACCAACCTGCAGGACCGCGCCTTGGCCGAGAATAACCAGCGCGGCGTGCGTTCGGCGGGCTTCGTCCCCGGCCCGTACTCGCCGGAGGCTGAGTCGCTCGTGCTCCGCTTCGTCGATTGGTATTGCGGCACGGCGCGCGAGTACATCGCCCAAAGCGGGAATGCCGGGCAGCCGGCCGCCCGGCTTGCCGCGCCGGCGGAGGCGGCCTAACCGGATTTAGGCCTTGCGTCCTTCTGTGGAGCACAGCACAGTTTTTGGATAGCTTGGCCGCGCCGCGGCCAAGCAGCGCCCGCCTGTGTGCCCCAGAGGAGCGTCCATGCGTCAAATGCCGAAATCCATGGTGCCGATCCTGGACCGCCTGCGCCGCGACGCGAGCGACCTGGAAAACCATGTGGTTGACGAGTTCCTGGCCGGACGCCTCGACCGGCGCGGCCTGTTGCGGGAAGGCAGCCGGTTCGGCCTGGCGCTGCCGCTGATCGGCGGCCTGCTCGGCACCGCCGACCCGTTCGGCTCGGCCCGCGCGCTGGCGCAGACCGGCCAGCGC
>CAXTUQ010000001.1:3865-40484 GCA_964247405.1 uncultured Acetobacteraceae bacterium | reverse complement strand
GTGGTGGTCCGCCCTCGCCGCGCTGCTCGCCGACGACGGGCCGGACGCTTCCGGCTGGGCCGCGCTGGGCGTGGCGCACGGCGAGGCCGGGCCGCAGCGCGTGCTCGACCTGCGCCAGCGCCTGCCCCTGGCCAAGGGCTGGCAGGCGCCGACCCTGGTCATGGACGCCACCATGGAGCCGGAGCTGCTGCGCCACGTCTGGCCGGACCTGGAGCTGGTGGCGGACGTCGCCGTGGAAGCCCCGCACGTGCGAGTGCGCCAGGTGACCGACCGCGCCTTCTCGCTGTCCATGCTCGATCCGGACGGCGCCGCGGACCCCAAGGAAGCCCGGCGCCGCGCCAACCGGCTGCGCGACCTGCACGCCACCATCGCCCGGGAAGCCCGCATCTTTGCGCCGGGCCGGTTGCTGGTGGTGGCGCAGAAGCGAGCCGGGCCATGACCCGGTAAGGGCCGCCTCAGCCGCCGCAGCCTGTGCCACGCTGGGCTGGCTGCACGCGGAAGGCGCCGTTGGTTCAGGAGGCCGGCCAGGGCGGTTGGCTGAGCAGGTCGCACTCGCGCCCGCGCCGGGTAGGATGCTCTGCCCGCCAAGGAGCCTGAGCATGCCTTCTCCCGTTCGCCCCCTTCCCTGCACGGCCCTGCTGCTGGTGCTGCTCGCCTTGGCGGGCTGCGACAACGGCAACCTCAAGGCGGCCAGCACCGGCAGCGCTCCCCCGGCCCCGCCAGTGCGTGCGCCGTCCTTCGATCCCTTTGCCGCGCCAGGCCAGGTGCCAGCGACGTGGACCCCGCCGGTGTTTGACCGCGAGGGCACGGTGACCCGCACGCGCGACCTGTCGGTGGAGTGGGACTTCGAGGACTACCAGCACGCCCCGTGGCTGACGGGGCAGTCGCGATCCACACCCGCCGGCACCTTCTGAGCTTCCGCCCGTGCGGGATCTGGTCTTCGTCGGCTACAGCATCGCCTGGATCGGTCTGGCGTGGTCGGTCAAGCGGGTGCCGTTCTGGCAGCCGCGCGTCGTGCGGTTCGGCGATGCGAGCTTTGTTCCAAACCAGCGGCCGGCGGGGTGCATGATGCTGCTGTTCCTGCTGATGGGCGCAGCAATCGGCGTGGGGCTGCTGATGGCGATCTCCGACGTGCTGCCGCGTGATCCCGCCCGGTTCCATACGGGAGGCACGAGCGACCTCGACGGGTTCGGCCGGCTGGCGATGCTTGTGGGCGGTCCTGCTTGTGGTGGGAGGCGCCCTGTATATCGCCTCCGCGACCCTGGGCTGGGTCTTCCGCGACTTCTGATCGCCGACGGCGGAGGTCATCAGCTCAGCTTGGCTCGGCGTCAGGAAGGCGTCCAGCCATCGTCGGTGAGAAGGAACTCGCGCAGGGTGCCCATCCCCCCGGTCCTGATCTGCCAGTTGGTGTGCGCCTCGACGACGGCCCTGGCCAGGAACAGCACGCACACGCCTAGCCCGGACAGCAGGAGCAGCAGGCCAGTGAAGCCTGCAGGCGCGCTGCGGACGCTCCATGCCCAGAGCAGCAGGAAGAACAGGCCCAAGGCCAGGTTGAGCCACGTCGCCCGTGCGGTTTCGGCGCGGCGGCGCTCCAGCAGGGCGGCAAGCTCCCCGGCCTGCACGCCGCCGAGCTGGGCGTAGTGCTCCATGGTGATGCGCCCTGCGTCCAGCGCCTCCGCCGCTTGAAGCCGCAGCGCCTCGGCCGAGGCTTCGAGGTCGAAGCGGCGGCCGGCATCGAGCACCAGGGCTGGCCCGTCGCCGGCGCTGCGGCTGCGCAGCACGCCATGGAGGCCGCGGATCGTCTCGGCCTGGGCGCGTATCTCGGGGATGGCGAGCGGCCGCACGACCGAGCGCCCGACCCAGATGAACGGGCTGAGCAGGCCGCGGCGGCGACGCGCGGGTTGTTCCTTGTCGCGCATGGGTCAGCGGCTTGCTGAGGCGACCATCGCTTCCAGGTCGGCCGGTATCCCGTCCACCCGGCCTTCGCTGCCGTCCGCCTTGCGCCAGATGAAGGTCGGCGTGCCCTTAAGCTCGATCCAGTCGGCCACCATCATGTTGGCTTGCAGGCTGACGATGGCGCCGGCGTCGGCCGGCCCGGTCAAGCGGTTCTCCGCCCAGGCTTCCACCATCTGCTCGCGGGGCAGACCGAGCATCGCTTCGGCCCGCGTCTTGCTGAGCCCCTGGTCCTCGTAGTCCAGCACCGACACCGGGATCACGGCAAGCTGCACCCGGCCGCTTGCGACATAGGGTTGCAGCTGCTGCATCGCGCGGCGCGAGAAGCTGCATTGGGGGTCGATGAACACCCACAGGCGGGGTGCGTCGTCCTGGCCCTGGGTGCCGTAAGTGGTTGTCTGCACGGCTTGCAGCGGCGACGTCGCAGGCACGCGCAAAGCCGCTGGTGCGGCACCCGGGGGAGCAGCAGGCGAGGGGCGGGCCTCGCCGCCCAGCACGGCCAAGGGAATCGCGCCGGGAACCCGCGCGACCTGGTCGCGGGTCAGGTTCTTGCCCGCGGCGTCTTGGGCGATGCCGCGGACCGCCACCTGCCCGTCCGGGCTGAGGTAGAAGACCTGGAAGCTTTCGCCCGCGACGGCAAAGACGCTGCGCAGCCCGTGGATCTCGCCCAACTCGTAGAGCTGGGCACCCGAGGCCCGGATGCGCTGCAGCGCCGGGATCTGATCGGCTTCTGCCGCCGAGATCGGCGTCAGGCCGTTGCCCTCGCTTGATGCCGGGTAGCTCACGGTCATATTTGGCGTCGTCGCTGGCGTGGGCTCAGCAGCCGTCGGCTGCACGGCGCAGAGCGGGGCAGCCACGGCGAGGAAGGGTATCAGCGCCAATGATGTACCAAGCAGAAGCATTGGAGAGAAAGGGTGCATGACGGTTTCCGATCAGGAAGGTATGAGGACGGTTTGATTCGCGGCCGAGCCAAGTCGATTGGTCATGACCTGACGAAACTGGCTTACCGTCCAAGACTCCATGCCATTGTTCTTCAGATTTTGGGTCGACACGATACTACTGAGGGGAGTATTTCCATCGGCAGTAGCAATCTTAGCTCCCGCCCCAGGTCCGAAAACCCAAGCACCATAGGTTTGCAGCGTGGTCGCTTGCTGATTGATGGCTTGGGAAACACTGGTTGCATAGTCGTGCATGAGGTAAGCCGCTGCGACAGCCTGGTCCTGCGGATTTGTGGCGTCCGCCGCAGTGTATTCAAGGCCGTGTTGTTGAGAAACTGACAGGAAGGTCGGGGTGGTAAACTGCCACGGACCTGTCGCGCTGCTCGACCCATTTGCCGTTGGTATATTCTGGAATCCGCTCTCTGCTTGGCCGATTGCTGCAACGGACTGGATGTCGACGCCTTCTTGCTGAGCTGCGCTCGTTGCGGTTGATCCGTAACTCGTGGCATTCAACGCGCTGAGGGCGTCTGAGCCGTCAGACGGATAGTTGCCGGAATTTGTCGATGGATTGCTCGAAGGAGGAGTTCCACTTTCTCCCCCGGTCGGCGCGCTGCCGCCAGACATGTCGCCCCAAGTTATCCCGACTTCTCTAAAGGTTGGAATGATCTGCGCTGGCAGTCCATTTGAATCAACCAGAGAAGGATTGGTTTGTGCTTGTGCAGAGCTGGATGCCAGCATGCAGCTGAGGCCAGCAACCGCGAGCGTCAATTCAATGCGAAACATGCGCTGACACATTCAACGAAAAGCGAAGACAGGTGTGCCGTTCAGGCGCAGACCGGGAATGGTGCACGTCCCGCGTGGATTGATGTCAGAATGGTAGGGCTTGACCGTAGAGGCTGGGATGAACCCGATCTTGCCGTCATAATGCAACACTTCAGCATATCCATCGACCCACCCAATCGACGCAGCAACCATTGATTGGGTTTGCCCGATCACAGGGGCATTCCGGTGAGGCGAAGACAAAACGGGTTGCCAGGGGGTTGTGCTCATGCACACCCACGTATGGTTTGTTGGGATGATCCTCTCCTCTACTGTTGGTACCGGAGCGGGCAGGTTCGGTTGTGGCCTCATTTGAGCGTTGCGTTGCGCCGATAGGCTTTCGAGGAAATCCAGATTGCTTGGTTTCTGGGCATGCGCTGGACACGCAAGGACCAACCCCAGCAAAGTAGAAGCGACAAGAATACGGCGGCTAGACATGGTAAATCACTCCATCCCAGGTTGCTGACCAGCCCAGCATCGCACTGGCGGACGCGAGTGGCTCACCCCGACAGCCCTGAAAACAGAAAAATGGTTTTGGTGTCTGGGACCCACGAGATGGGCGTGGCTCCTACGGCACCGACCGCCGCAACCTGCTTGGTGTTGCTGATCACCCTTGCTCAGGCGCGCGTTCCCGCACTCGACATGCCGTGGCCCGGTCTGCACTCTCCCATCAGGCGGCCTTGGCGAAGTGCAGCGTGGCAACAGCAACCTTGCGCTTCCGGTGCGCCGGTCGCCAGGGAGGCCGAGAGATGATCACGGACAACAACGGCGCCCAGCCGAACGGGATCGAGAACCGCGCCGAGTTGTTGAGCAAGGGCGCCGAGCCGAAGGTCGAGGCGGTCCGGCACCGTGTGGAAGTTATGGAGCGCGAGGTGCTGCACTCGCATGCCATGCCGGACGAGGCGGCGCGAGCCTTGTTCATGTCCACGTTCCGGGACTGCCACCGCACCTTGGACGGCGAGATCGCGGGCGCCACCCGCCACGTGGTGGCTGAGGTGTTGGACTCGCTTTCGGCGTCGCTGACGCATTCTGAGGTCAGGGCCATGCGCCGGGAGCGCCGATCCAGTAGCTAACGCTTCCCGGGTGGGCGGGAACTCATCCAAAGGTCACGGCCCATCCGCCCCTGGCCCATAAGCCGCCAAACCGTCCACCGAACCGGCTCTTCCGTATTTTTGATACCGCTGGCGAATTCTCTGAGGCGGTATGGTGCTGGAGCCTGGGGGCAAGGCGCTGGTTGACGGCGACGTCGCGATGTTCTGCCCAAGGTCAGCACCATGTCCCTTCGCCCTGAGATCTCCCCAGCCATTCCCGAGGAGACCGTGCGCGTTGCCAGCGCGTCGTTCCCGAAAGGCAGTCGCTACACGGGCTTGCGCGACGAGCTGGGCGCGGTGTTCGCGCGCAGATTTTTTGAATTTCGCTGAAGACGCCCGGTTCGCAGGCTTGTTCCCCGCCCGCGGCCGCCCGGCGGAGGCGCCGTGGCGGCTTGCTCTGGTGACCTTGTTTCAGTTCGCCGAGGGCTTGCCCGACCGTCAGGCGGCCGAGGCGGTCCGCGGCAGGATCGACTGGAAGTATGCCCTGGCGCTGCCCCTGACTGATCCTGGCTTCGACAGCACCGTGCTGAGCGAGTTCCGGTCCCGCCTGGTCGAAGGTGGGGCGGAGCAGGTGTTACTCGACATGGTGCTGGCGCTTGCCCAGAGGCGGGACCTGCTGTCCGGCGGTGGGCGGCAACGGACCGATGCCACACACGTCCTGGCCACGGTGCGCGCCCTGATCCGGTCCCGCCAGAGGTGTTCACCGCCATCGCGCGCCGCTTCGGCCTTGCTTTGCCCACTGTGGAAATGCTTGCCGTGGCGACTCCCAGCTCGCCGACACGGGAGATTGCCACGTGATGCCGCAACCTGTCCTGCGGTCCTCTGCGCTGTCCGCTCCCCAAGCGCCTGGACAGCGAGATGACCTTTCGCGCTGGTCCCGCCTTTACAAGGCCAGCATCTCCCGCACATCCGCCGGGCTGGCAATCTCCCGCCCGGCGGCGCGGGCCTCCTTGGCCGCCAGCGCGACCACCGCCTCGTTGGCCGGGCAGCCAAGGTCACGATACGGGTAGTCGCCGATCCCCGGCGCGATGTGCCCGCCGCGTTCGGCGGACATGCGGGTGAGCTTCAACAGGTCGCCGCCCACCACGTTGCTCGACCACTCGATCCGCCGGTCCGGCGGGAGGAAGCGCAGATGCGCCTCCAGCCCGTCCTCCGTCCCCGGGTGGCCGGCGATGACGGCGCCGTCCGTCATGTTGAGCAGGAAGTATGCGGGTTCCGCCACCAGGCCCATCTCGATCAAGGCCAGCGCGCGGCGGGTGAAGCCGACCGACCAGGTGACCATGACCGGCTTGATCCCGGCAGCGGCGAACTCGCGGGCGTAGGTGATCAGGGTGTCCGTGCGGTTGGTATATACGCGGTCCGCATGGTCGAACCGCCCTCCGGAGTAGGTTTCCAGGTTGGTGCTGCCAGTGTCGATCGGCGCGAAATCGGGTTTGGTGGCCGGGTCCTCCGCCAAGGTCGTGACGCAGCGGGAGCGCGCCGCCGGGTCCCCGTCGTTGGAGAACCAGCCGAGCGTCGGGTGGACTAGGATGTCGCTCTTCGCGCGGATCGCGCGGATGATCTCCGCATAGGTCTCCACCGAATGCTCGGGCGAGCCGTCCGGCTTCCTGGCATGGAAATGGACGATGCTGGCGCCGGCTTCCCGGCAGCGCGCGGCGGCTTCGGCGATCTCATCCGGGGTCCAGGGGACGTGGGGGTTCTCGTCCCGCATCGCATACTCGTTGATGCGGGCCTCAAGGATCATCCTCTTCATAACCTTCTCCTTCGCTGGCTTGCCGGTCTGCGTCTCCGGCAGCCCCATAGGTCGCCGCCCGAGGTGGTCCTCCACTGGGCGTAGTGGCCGGAGGTGCGCAGCTGCTCAACGAGTTCCGCCCGCGACCTTGCTGCACCAACATTCTGCCCGGCCCATTAAGGGGCTTGGTTGGCATCTTGCTCAACTAGGCCCTCTGGCAGCATCCGCGCGGATTTTTACTGTAGCGCCCCCAGCGGAGCCATGGGCCGGTTACGGACGCCCTTCACGATAACCAAGTTGTTGTCGTGAAGGGCTGATTTCCGGGCCGGACGGGGCATTTCCGCCCGCGATAACCCCGCAGCATTCAACCCACGACCATCCTGCCATGCCCGAGGTTATCGTGGAGCAGGCGCTTCCGTGCGGGTATTGAGGCGGCTGGGAGCCACGCTGATGGCCGCCTCCGTGTCGGCGTAAGCCGCTGATCCGATACGGAACGCGGCGGGTGAGGGATCACGGCGCGACCGCTACCGTAAAAATCCGCGCGGATGCTGCCAGAGGGCCAACTAGGCAACGGCCGCGCTCGCGTCGTTCACCGCCGACGGTGGGGACGACCAAGACAGCGTGTCCGCCGCGGTCGTCACGCGCCACCCCGCGGCAGCCGTCATTGTGCTGCCGCGTTCCACGGCCGTGCCAAGCAGGCTGATCGGGACTGCGCCCACGCAGCGGGACCACTATCCTCGATGCGTCAAAACGAAAAGTTCACCGGACATCGCCAAGCACGGCCGAGCGGCCTGCCAAAGGGCGTCCGGCTGCACCACCCGCCCCCAAGTCGAAGCTGCCGTTGGCCGGTTCAAGCAGGTGATCGGTGTGGTTCCGTTCCTGCTGCGCAAAGGTCGAAGCCGCTGCGGGGAAAGTGCAGGTGCAAGGTGCCAAGCTCAGGCGTTACGCGGCGGATGATGACCGTCCGGGAGTCGGCAGCCACCAGCGCGCCATGGACCGGATCGCGCCCGGTGTCGTCGGGCGTGACGGTCACTGTTTCCCCGGATTGGAGGCCGTCGGTCCCGCCCGACAAATCGGGCGGCTCCGGTTCTGTGTCCCGTGCGATCGCCAATGCTTCCGTACTCGGCAGCTCGTCCGGCTCGCCGTGCCCGATTGCCGCCACGCGCGCGGCCCAGGCCTCGACTGCCGCTAGGCTCACGACCGCTTCCGCCGCCGCGCCTCCTTGCGTTTGCAGCAGCCAGATGGAGCAATACGCGGCCATGTCGGCTGCACTCGGCGCGTCCCCCAGCATGAAGGGGCGCCCATCCCCGAGCATTGCCGCGAGGCGCGCGACTTCCGCGTTCGCCTGGTCGCGGTCAGCCGGAAAGCGGGAGCCGATTTCTCCGACATCGAGATTGAACCCGAACGCCTTGCGCTCGGTAACGAAGTCGCGCGGGATCTTGCCGGCGTTGACGTTGGCGACGACGGCGAGCGCAGGAGGGAACAGCGCCTTGTCGGCCCACCACGCCAGCGCGCTTGCCACGCCCTCGCTGCCAAAGGGATACAGGCTCGGCGCCGGATGCAGCGCCTCGATGACGGGCAGGATGGCGGCCGTGTCGCAATAGACGTCGGCGCCGATCTGCAGCACCGGCGCGCGCCGGTAGCCGCCGGTAAGCGCCACCTGGTCCGGTTTGGGCATCAGCGGCGGCACGAGCACGGAGCGGTAGCGCAGCCGCTTCAGCCCCATGGCCAGCCGTACGCGCTCCGAGAACGCCGAGATCGCGTAATGGTGCAGGATGAGTTCGGCCATCGTCAGCCGCCGCTGCCGATCGGCTTGTTCTTGGTGGGATCGAACGGAAACATCAGCCCGGCGGCCAGGAAGCCGCCATCGACGTTCAACGTGTGTCCCGTGATGTAGCCGGCTTCCGGCGAGGCCAGGAACACCGCCGCCGCGCCGATATCGGCCGGCTCGCCGTAGCGGCGCTGCGGGATCAGCCGATGATACGCCTCCACCGTTTCCCGCGTGTGCATCGCCTTGCCCGTCTCGGTCGCGATCGGGCCGGGCGCGATGGCGTTCACGGTGATGCCATGGTCGGCGAACTCCACTGCCATGATCTTGTTCAGCACCTCCAGGCCCGCCTTGGACGCGCCATAGGCCGAGCGGCCGACCCCGCCCTTCTGGCCGGAGAGCGAGACGATGTTGACGATGCTGCCCCCGCCACCGCGCGCGATCGCGTGCCGGGCGAACCGCTGGCTGCACAGCATCGCGCCGGTCAGGTTGATGCGGATGATCCGCTCCCATTCCTCAAGCGTTACGTCGATCACCAGGCGAGGCGCGCCGATGCCGGCATTGTTGACCAGGATGTCCACACGACCGAGTTGGGCGACCGCCCTCTCGAACAACGCGTCGATTTGTTCCGGGTCGGCGACGTCGGCATTGATCGCCACCGCCGACAAGCCGATCGCCTGTGAGGTGTTCGTCGCCTCGGCCCCGTCGCGATCGGAGACGATAACCCGCGCTCCTTCACGAGCCATAGCCTGCGCGATCGCCGCCCCAATGCCGCGCGCCGCTCCGGTGATGAGCGCAATCTTGCCTTCAAGTCTCAAGCCAGGATCCTTTCTTGTGCAACTCGGCCACCGCGCGCGTGGAGGATGAAATCGGGCCCGCCCGCCTGCCCTTGAGCACCATCTCCCGCCCGTCGAAGTCGCTGCCCGGCGCAGCGCGCCCATGGTCGGGTGCCGGTCGGTCCGGCGCACGGTGACGTCCACGTTGTGGCGGGCGAACAGTGAAATCGTCGCCATAGAAGGCGATCAGCGGCGCGACGCTCACTTGGCGAACGCCGCCAGCGCCTCGCGCAGCGCCGGATGGCTTTCGGCGTAGCGCGGCAGCGGAACGCCCTCCTCCGCCGCCTGCCATGCTTCGCGCAGGCTGCGCACCCCGGCCGCCGGGCCGGACGGGTGGCCGATGATGCCACCCCCGGCCAGATACAGCAGGTCCGTGCTGCCAAGCGCGGCGAAGGTGTCCGGCGCCTGCGACGCGGTCTGCCCGGAGGAGAACACCGGCACGATCGGCGCCGTGCCCGCAAACGGCGACAGGCACGCCCGGGCGGACGCAACGACGCTCTGATCGCCTTCCCAGAACTTGCTCCGCAGCCCGTTCACATGGAGCTGGTCCACTCCCGCCAGCCGCCACAGCTTCTGGTACATGCGGAAATCCATCCCGAGCGACGGCGCCCGGTTCATCATGCCGAAGCCGTTGCGGTGGCCATGGATCGGCACGCTGGCATGGCGGCGCAGAGCCGTGATGGCGGCGGGACCCGTCCAGTTGACGCTGGCCATGACGCAGGTGCCGCCCTCGCGCACGACCAGGTCGTGGTGCCGCCGCATCGCGTCGACGTCGTCGGAGATGTTGAACGCCACCATCGGCTTGCGGCCGAGACGGTCCGCATGGCGGTTGACGACCGCCATGACCGCCTTCACCCGCGCCTCGAGCGGGGCATAAGGCGGATCGCCTATCAGCTCGTCGTCCTTGATGAAATCGATATCGGCGGTGCAGAGCGTGTCCACCAGCGCCGCCGTTTCCTCCGGCGACAGACCGATGGACGGCTTGATGATCGTCCCAACCATCGGGCCGGCGGCCACGCCCGTCGCCTTGCGCGTGCCGGCGACGCCGAAGGCCGGCCCCGGGAACTGCGCCGCGTACTCCTCTGGGAGGTCGAGGTCCAGCACGCGCAGCCCGGTCAGCTCGCCCAGCTCGAACAAGTTGCCGGCGATGGTCGCAAGGAGGTTCGGCAGGTTCGGCCCGACGTTGTGGATCGGGAAGCTGACGGTGACGATCCCACGGTGGAACGGCCCGCGCACCCCCTTGCGCTCGGCATAGGCATTCGGCAGCGAGGGCTCGGACGCGTCGGCCAGCATCTCGATGCCGGCCACGCGGGCGCGGGCGCGCTCTTTCAAATCGGCCGTCTCGCCAGGCAGGGCAACGAAGGTGCCGCAGGATTGCTCGCCGGCGATCACCTCCGCCGCCTTTTCCAGTGGCTCGAAGCTCTCGACGAGATAGGTCGCAGTGAAGTCACGCCGCATCAGGCGGCCCGGCAGGTCAGGCCGCCATCGACCGGCAGGCAGACGCCGGTGATGTAGGCCGCCTCGTCGGAGGCGAGGAACACGGCCGCTTTCGCGATGTCCCACCCCGTGCCCATCCTGCCCATCGGGCAGGCTTCGTCGCGCGCCTTGGCCATGGCGGCGGCGTCGGCGTATTGGCCGCTAATCTGCTGGTAGATCAGCGGGGTGTTCATCAGCCCAGGCATGATGGCGTTGGCGCGGATGCCGTGCCGCGCGTATTCGACGGCGAGGCCGACGGTGAATTGGTTCACGCCCGCCTTGGCGCCGTAGTACGCGGAATAGGGATAGCCGGTGTAGCGGATCGCGGCGACCGACGAAATGTTGGTGATCACGCCCCTTCCCTGGCGCAGCATCGCCGGCAGGACGTGCTTGCAGGTCAGGAAGGCGCTTTTCAGGTTCACGTCGAACATCGTGTCCCACTGCGCCTCGGTGAGCTCCACGGGGCCGCCCATGATGGTGGTGCCGACGTTGTTGTGCAGGATGTCGATGCGGCCATGTCGGGCCAGGACGTCGTCCACCACGGCCTTGATGCTGTCCGAACTGGTGACATCGGCCGCGTAGGCACGGGCGCGGCCCTGGAGCTCGTCCACGATAGCAACGGTCGCCTCGGCCGCGCCCTGCTCCCGATCGACCGCGATCACGTGCGCACCCTCCCGCGCGTAGGCGACCGCGGCAGCCTTGCCGTTGCCCCAGCCCTCGCCGACGCTGCCCGCACCGAACACGATGGCGACGCGGTCGCGGAGCCGACCGTAGCCCGGTGGGATCTCGGGCGAGGCAGCTGTGGCAGGGGCGAGCAGGCTGGTCATGGCTTGGCCTCGTTCACTGTTCGCAGAAGGCGAGCGGGCGAATGGGCGAGCCGGAGCCTTCTTTTATCTTGAGAGGGGTGGCGACGAAGAGGCTGCGCGGCGAAAGCTTGTCGAGGTTGGTGAGCATCTCGATGATGAGGATGCCGTTGGGCAGCCAGTGATGGGTGTGCCCGGTGGTCTCCAGCCCCCGGCCGTCCACCACCGCCATGTCGCAGGCGACCGTGTCGCAGCCGATGGCGCGGATGCCACGCTCCTTGAAGTAGATAATCGCGTCCTCGCGGATGCCGGGCGCGTTCTTGACGAACCAGGTGCTCTGCACGTCCGTGCGCCAATAGCGCTGCATCCAGCCGAAGTTGACCAGCGCGATCTCGCCCGGGCCGACCTGCACGCCTGTTTCGGCCTCGCGGGCGCGCACCATGTCGAGCGTGACGAGGTCGCCGGGCTTGAGTTGCTTGCCGGCGAAGTCGTAGAGAACGGCCGGGGCGATGAGGTTGTCGGCCGGGAACAGGTCGATGGACTTGTCCGTCATGTGCGGATGGAAGTGGGTCGGGGCATCGACATGGGTGCCGGTGTGCTCAGAGATCATGAGCAGCTGGCAGTAGTAGCCGTCGCGCTCCTTGTCGCGGGCCTTATCGATGACGAGCGGCGGGTGCATGGGCCAGTTGGGGATGCCGCGCTCGAGCGTGGGCGAAAGGTCCACGACGCGCATGCCGCGCAGCATGGTGCCGATCTGGGTAGCGAGGCCGTCGGGCATGGGCGTCAGGCCCTCGCCTTGAACCACCAGGGGAACTCCTCGGCGGATTTCTCGAGGTTCTCCTTGGTGACGTTGAAGTTGAGGATCTTGATCCACGGGATCTGCTTAAGGCCGTTGTTGACGGTGCTGTTGGCCTGGATGGGCTTGCCGGCGCCGACCGCGGCGGCGGCTTCGGCCGCCTTCTCCCCCATCTGGTCGAAAGCGGTGAAATTGGAGAGCGCCATCAGCCCCTGCTTGATGAGCTCCTGGGCGCGGGGCTCGGCGTCCACGCCGGTGACGAACACCTTGCCGCCCAGCCCTTGCGCCTGCAGGGCCTGGATCGCGCCGTAGGCAGTGCCATCGTTGCCGCACAGCACGACCTGGATGTCGTTGTTGTTCTTGGTCAGCGCGTTCTCGACCTGGGCACGGGCGGTGTCGGTGGACCAGTTCTTGTTGAACTGGTCGGAAACGAGCTTGATGTCGCTGCGGTCCATGAGGGGCTTGAGCACGTTGAGGAAGCCGCGCCGGGTCTCGACGGCGACGCTGGTGCTCTCCTCGCCGGCGGCGATGACGTAGTTGCCCTTTGGGTGCGCGGCGATCGCGGCCTGGGCAATCTTCTCGCCCATCTCGGTGGCGTCGCGGCCGAGGAAGCAGGCGACGTCACCCTTGTTGATGAGGAAATTGTAGTTGATGACCGGGACGTTGGCCTGCTTGGCCTTGCGGACCAGCGCGACGGCGGCGTTGGCGTTGACCGGGGTGAGCACAAGGACGTCGACGCCCTGGGTGAGCATGTTCTCGACCTGGCTGGATTGCAGCGCCTCGGAGGCGTTGGATGCCTGCGCCAGCACGTCGATGCCCAGCTCCTTGGCCTTCTTCTCGAAGAATGCCTGGTCCGCGTTCTTCCAGCGGAGCTGGTCGTAGTTCGGCATGATCAGCCCGACCTTGAGCCGCTTGTCCGCCGCGCGGCTCGCTTTGAACCCGGCCAGCGCCGCCAAAAGTCCGGCCGCCGCCCCGCGCAGCACCTGTTGCCGCGTCATTCCGTCCGTCATCGTTTCTCCTCCCGTTCCGTTCTTCATTCCGTGGCGCTCCGACCCTTGCCGCGCAGGTCCGCATAAACGGCGAACAGCAGCACCAGCCCGACCGTGATCGACTGGTAGGCCGAGGCCAGGTTCATGAGGCTCATTCCGTTGGACAGGCTTTCCATCAACAGCGCGCCCAGCGCGGCTCCGGCCACCGTGCCGCGCCCGCCCATCAGGCTGGTGCCGCCAATCACCGCCGCGGCGATCACGTTCAGCTCCAGCCCCTGCTCCGCATTCGGCGGCGCGCTGTCCAGCCGCGCCACCAGCACCAGCCCGGCCAATCCATAGAGCAGTCCCATGCCGGCGAACACGAACGAGACGTGCTTGCGGATGTTGATGCCGGCCAGCAACGCCGCCTGCCGGTTGCCGCCGATCGCATAGAGCCGCCGCCCGAACGCGGTGTAGCGCAAAACCGTGCCGGTGATGGCGATGATCGCCAGCACCAGCGTCACCGGCAGCGGCAGGCCCCGATAGCTCACCGACATGACGATCATGCCGAGCGCCACCACGCCGACCGAGACGACCGGCAGCCCGACCACGCCGCCGAGCGACGGCCGCAACCCGGCCGCCGCCTGCGCCCGATACTCCCGCACCTGCAGCAGCGAGAATGCAGCCCAGAACAGCACCAGCACGACAATGCTGAGCGTCGGCGACAGCGACGCATCGGAGATCGCCAGCAAGGACGGGTCCGGCGGGATCGTCTCGGCATTAGTGATGACAAGCGAGAGGCCGCGGATCGCGAGCAGGCTTGCCAGCGTCACGATGAAGGCCGGCACCCGCATCCACGCGATCCAGAACGCGTGCCACGCCCCGATCAGCAGGCCGAAGCCCATCGTGGCCGCCACCGTCGGCCAGAAGCCGAAGCCGAGATCGGTGCTGACCAGCGCCGCCACCACCGCAGACGCCGCCACCGTGGCGCCGAGCGAGAGGTCGATGAAGCCCGGCACCATGACAACCACGGCGCCGGCCGTCAGCATGGCCGTGATCGCCACCTGGCCGCTGAGGTTGGTCAGGTTGCGCGCGCTGAGGAACAGCCCGCCGGTCAGCCCCTGCAGCACCGCCCACACCACCAGCAGCACGGCGATCATCGGCAGCAGCTTCAGGCGCCCTGGCGCCAGCAACCCGGCGAGCGGCCGGGCCGGCGCCACTGCGCCCGGCAGGCTGCGCATCTCGTTCACGCCGCCACCTCGCCATGCTCGCCGGCCGCGTAGATCATCACGTCCTCCTCGGTCGCGATCCCGCGCGCCCACTCGTTGACCAGCCGCCCCTCAAACATCACCAACACGCGGTCGGCCATGCCGAGCACCTCCGGCAGGTCCGTCGACACCAGCAGGATCGCCTTGCCCGCGGCGGCCAGCTCGTTGATCAGTTCGTAGAAGTCGATGCGCGCGCCGACATCGACGCCCCGGGTCGGCTCCTCAAGCAGGAACACCTCCGGCTCCGTCAGCAACCATTTGGCCGCGACGACCTTTTGCTGGTTGCCACCGGAAAGCTGGCCGATGGCCTGCTCGGTCCCGCCGCTCTTGATCCGCAGATTGCGCATGTAGCGCTGCACCGCCGACAGCTCCGACCGGCGGTCGACCGCGCCCCACCGCGTCAGCCGGGACAGCGCGGCAAGCGTCATGTTGGTTTCAATCGCGTGGTCCAGGATCAGCCCGTCGCGCTTGCGCTCGGCCGGCAGGTAGGCGATGCCATGGGCGATCGCCTCCTCCGGGCTGCGGATGCGGACCGTCTGGCCGCGCAGGGCCATGCTGCCGCTCGCCCGGCGCGTATCGGTGCCGAACAGCGAGCGCGCGAAGTCGAACGCCCCCGAGCCGAGCAGGCCGAACAGCCCGACCACCTCGCCCGCGCGCAGGTCCAGGTCGACGCCGTCCACCACCGGCGGGCGGCCCGGCCGCGCGCTCGCGACGGACCAGGCGCGGACGCCGAGCGTCGCCGGGCCGGGCTTGGCCGGGCGCTTGGGATACATGTCCGAAAGCTCGCGCCCCACCATCGCGCGGATGACCCGGCGCGGCACCTCCGTCGCCCCGGCCATCCGGAACCGGTCCGCCACCGACCCGTCGCGCATCACCGTCACCGCATCGGCGATCCGCTCGAACTCGTGCAGCCGATGCGAGATGTAGAGCGTCGTCACGCCATGCCGGTGCAGATCCTCGATCCGCTCGAACAGCAGCTCGGTTTCCCGCTCTGTCAGGCTCGCGGTCGGCTCGTCCAGGATCAGTACCCGCACGCCTTGCGTCATCGCCCGGCCGATGCTGACGAGCTGCTGCTCATGGGTGGACAGCTCGCCCATTGGCGCCAGCGGCGAGCAGTGCAGCTTGAACACGCCGAGCCAGTGCGCCGTGTCGCGCCAGAGCTTGGCGGTGTCGACCATGCCCCAGCGCCGCGGCTCGCGGTTGAGGTAGAGGTACTCCCCGACCCGCAGCTCGGGGACGATGTTCAGTTCCTGCGGCACCAGGAACACCCCATGCCGCTCGGCATCGCGGATGGAGGAGAAACGCCGCATTGCCCCGTCGATCTCGAGGCTGCCGGCGTACTCGTCGGCCCCGATCACGCCGGAAAGGATCTTCATCAGCGTCGACTTGCCGGCGCCGTTCTCGCCGGCGACGGCATGCACGTCGCCGCTTTCGACCGTCAGCGACACGCCGCGGAGCGCGTGCGCCCCGCCGTAGCGCTTGTCGATGCCGGTGAGCCGGACCGCCGGCGGCCGAGGGGCGGCGCCGTCCATGTCAGATCCTCAGCTTCGCGCGGTCCACCCACCACGGATACTTCGCAGCCATCTCGGCCAGGTTGGCTTTCGAGAAGTTGGTGAAGTCGACCTTGATCCAGGGCACGTCCTTGAGCCCGTTGCTGGCAACGGCGCCGGTGTCGATCTTGCCGCCCTTGGCCAGCGTCACCGCCGCCTTCGCCGACTCCACCCCGCCCTGCCAATAGTCGGTGAAGTTGGAGATCGCCATCTGCCCGTCGCGGATTAGCTCCATCGCCCGCGGTTCGGCGTCCACCCCGTTGACCCATACCTTGCCGGCCAGCCCCTGCGCCCCCAGCGCCTGGATCGCGCCGTAGGCGGTGCCATCGTTGCCGCAGACCACGGCGACAACGTCGTTGTTGTTCTTGGTCAGCGCGTTTTCGACCTGCGCGCGGGCGGAGTCGGTCGACCAGTTCTTGTTGAACTGTTCGGAGACGACCTTGATCGCGCCGGAGTCGAGATAGGGCTTCAGCACCGCGTAGTAGCCGCGCTTCTCCTCCTGCGCGACGTTCACGCCCTCGTCGCCGAGGGCGAGGATGTAGTTGCCCTTCGGATGCGCCTTGACAGCCACCTCGGCGATCGACTTGCCCATCTCGATCGCGTCGCGCCCGATGAAGCAGGCGACGTCCGCCTTCTGCGGCAGCGAGTCGTAGGCGATCAGCGGCACCCCGGCCTGGTTGCACTTGCGCACCAGCGACGTCGATGCCGCCGCGTTGACCGGGCGCAGCACGATGGCGTCCACGCCCTGGGTCAGCATATTCTCGACCTGGCTCGCCTGCACCGTCTCCGACTGCTGCGACGCCACCACGAAGGTTCTAAGCCCGAGTTTCTGCGCCTCGCTCTCGAAGCCCGGCTGGTCGCCGCTTTTCCAGCGGATCTGGTCGTAGTTGGGCAGGATGAAGCCCACGCGGACGGGCTTCTGCTCGGCTGCGAGCACGGCGCGCGTGCCGGCGAGGAAGGCCGCGGTGCCGAAGGCGCCGGCGAGCAGGAAGTCCTTGCGCGTCATCCAGCGACGCCCGTCCTTGTTTTGCATGGTGTCCTCCCGTTTCGGTTGTCGTTGCGTCAGGGCTTGGCCAGGCGGCCGTCCGGGTCGAGGGTGAAGGCGCGGCCCCAGACGAGATGCGTGCTCATGCGCCCGCGCGCCTCGTCGGCGTCGCCCGAGCGGATTGCCTCGACGATGCCGCGGTGCTGCGCGGCGTTGACGGCCAGGCGTTCGGGGTGCGTCCGGTGCAGGCGCCGCGACAGGCGGTGCATCTTGTTCCGCAGTTGCCCCAAGGCGCGCACCATCTCCGGGTTGCCGTGGCATTCGGTGAGCGAGGTGTGGAAGTCGAGGTCGAGGCGGTGATAGCGGATCGTGTCGCGGACGCGCGCGGCATGCTCCTGCTCGGTCAGGACCCGTTCGATCTGCGCGGATTGCTCGTCCGACAAGCGGCCGGCGAGGTGGGCGGCGATGTGGCACTCCACGACCATGCGCATCTCGTAGAAATCGATGATCTCGCGCGCGGTGATCTCCGGCAGGCGCAGGCCGCTGTTGGGGGCAACCGCGATCAGCCCTTCGGCGCGCAAGCGCTCGAGGGCGGAGCGCAGGGGACCGAGGCCAAGGCCGAGGCGGGCGGCAAGGATGCGCTCGGACAGCATCCCGCCGTCCTCCTCGCCGAGGAGGTAGTCGCGTATGGTGTCGTAGGCTTCGTCCTTGAGAAAGGAGCGCGTGCGCCGGGTCGCGCCGAGGTCCGTCTCTGCGGACACTGCAGTGTGCGTCATCGCCGTTCCTCCCTCCAGCTGCAGAATACCCTCGCCCGATGCTGACATGTCAATGGTATGGCGGTGACAGGTCGTTGATCGGGGCGAGGCCGCGCGCGATTCACGGTTCCGGGGTAGTTTCGGGACGAGTGTAAAACTTGTCACAAGCTCATCCGGGCTGGTTTCCAGGCTCCCGTCCGGGAAGGCATGCACATGCTCACCGCCATCCACACCCTCAACCGACTGGAACTCTTGGCCGGAACGCTGCCGGCGGCGCGGAACGACATCGCCGTCGTCGCGCCGGTTTTGGCTGCGCGCGCTTGCGCCGCTCGATTGATACGGGCACTGCGACAGGTGGATCAAGGACGTGCGGCTGCCCTCGAGGGAGGTGGCCGGCCCCAAGCGCATTGCCTTTGTCGGCGAGGTCGGCGCGACGGTTTCTGCCTGCTTGATGCGCTGGCCAGGGCGGACGCGCGCCATGCCGCCGCGGTGCTGCTTACGGTCGAGACGCTGCGCCCCGTCTGGACACGGCGCTTCGAGTGGCCCAAGGACGGCAGCGCCCGGCTGCGGCCGATACAGGGCCGCGGTCCCGGCGATCACTGGGGTCGACCTACGGCACGCACCGTGTCCTGCAGGCCCGAGCCGCCCGGGGCTCACCCCCAGGTCTGTCCCACTCCCCAGGCGCGGTACGCTTTTCATCCGCACTGTGCATCACCACCGCGCTGACAGTGCCCTCAGCCTAGCTTGCCGGTGTATTTCTCAAGCATCGCCCAGGCTTCGTCGCCGAACTTGCGACGCCACTCATCGTAGAAACCGGACCTCGCCAGCACGGCGCGGAACGGCGCGAGGTCCGGCTCGTTGAATGCCAGGCCTTTGCCCGCCAAGTCGCCGCGCAGCGAGGCATTCAGCTTTGTGACATCGGTGCGCATCTCCAACGCCGACTTGTTGAAATTGCTCTCGATGATCGGACGCGCCTTCTCAGGAATGCGGGACCACACTTTCTGGTTCGTCATGAGCAGCCAGCCGTCCCACATGTGGCTTGTCAGCGAACAATACCTCTGCACCTCGTAGAGCTTGGCAATCGAAATGATGTTGAGCGGGTTTTCCTGGCCATCGACGACCTTGGTCTGCAAGGACGCGTAGACTTCTGCAAAGTTGATCGACGCCGGCGACGCACCCAGGTTCCTGAAAAGCGAGGTCCACATTGGGCTCACCGGGACGCGCATCTTCAGCCCCTTGAGGTCGTCGGGCGACGTGATCGGCCGCACGCTGTTCGTCATGTGACGGAAGCCCGATCCCCAGATCGCGTCCATGGCCCTCAAGCCAGCCTTGCCGAACTGCATGCGCAGGTGCTCTCCGAGGTCGCCATCCATCGCGCGGTAGACCGTCTCCTCGTCAGGGAATGCGAACCCCAGGCCGTAGATCGCCGACACCGGGATCAACTGCGACAGCACGTTGACGCCGGAGATCGCGAAGAATTCCAGGCCGCCCAAGCGCAACTGCGAAAGCATGTCGGCGTCGTTGCCGAGCTGGTTGTTTGGGAACACGTTGATCGCGACCTGTCCGTTGGTTTGTTCCGCGATCCGTCCGGCCGCCTCTGTCGCACGCAAGTTCAGCGGGTGGGCCGTGGGCATGTTGGTGCCCAGCTTACAGGTGAACTCTGCCGCCTTGGCGGACCGGGCTGTGATGATGGCTGGCGCGCAAGCGGAGGCTGCGGCACCGAGAACGGCGTTTCGGCGGGTGATGCTGGTCATGATGGTCCCCTACGTTGTTGTCAGGGAATCAAAGCGTTTCCTCGGGCGGCAGGGTCGCAGGCAGCGGTTCTGCAGGATGCGGCATTGCGCTGTCGGGAAGCAATCGGTCCACGCGCGCCGGGCTGGGCAGCGCATTCTGCGCGCGTGAAACAGGAAGCTGCTTCGGCGCCGTGCCAAGGGAAGGGATCCCTGCCAGCTTCATCGCCAGACGCAATTCCTGCACAAGGATGTCCAGCGCGCGACGCGCGCCCCGCTCGCCAGCCACCGCAGCGCCATACAACGCTGCCCGGCCGACCGCTGCGGCCTGCGCGCCGAGGCTGCGGGCTTTGAGGATGTCGACGCCGCGCCGCACCCCTGAGTCGATGATTATGGGTATCCGGTTTTGCGTGGCTGCCGCGACAGCGGGCAGAGCGTCCGCCGAGGCGATGGCGCTGTCGAGTTGCCGGCCGCCATGGTTCGACACCCAAAGCCCATCGACGCCCAGCGCGACCAGTTGCTCGGCGTCAGCCGGGTGCAGCACGCCCTTGACCATCAGCTTGCCCGGCCAGCGGTCGCGCAGGCGGGCCAGGTCCTTCCAGTTGAAGCTGGCGTCGAGGCTTTCGCCAACGCGCGCCGCAATCGTCAAGTTCGCGTCGTTGCCGCCCATCAGGCCGCGCACATTCTCGAATTCAGGCATGCGGTTCTTGACCAGTCGCCAAGACCAGCCGGGGTGCGTCATCCCTTCCCACAGATGGCGGAGGCTCATGCGCAACGGTATCGAGACGCCGTTGCGAACATCGCGCTCGCGCTTGCCGCCAGCCTGCAGGTCGACCGTCACGACGAGCGTCCCGTAGCCGGCCGCCGCGGCACGGTCGACCAGCCGGTCGTTGAAGTCGCGGTCCTTCAGGACGTAGAGCTGGAACCACAGGCTGCCCTGGACCGCGTCGGCCATGCGTTCGATGCTGGTCGTCGACATCGTCGACAGCGTGTAGGGAATGCCGTGGGCGGCCGCGGCACGCGCGATTGCGATGTCGGCTTCGGGCCATGCAAGCATGCAGGAACCCATCGGCGCCACGACCAGCGGCGCCGCCGAGGGCGTGCCGACGATCTCCGTGGCAATGTTGGGCGCCGAAACGTCGGTCAGGATGCGTGGAACGAGCCTCACGCGCTCGAACGCGGCGCGGTTGTCTTTCAGCGTCAGTTCGTCCTCGGCACCGCCGTCGATGAAGTCGAACACAGTCCGCGGCAGGCGCTTGCGTGCGAGCTCACGCAAGTCCCGGATCGACAGGGCCTCCTCCAAGCAGGATGCAAAGAAGCTCACCGCCCGGCTCGCGTCTCACGGGGCGGCCAAGCGCCTCGTCCAGGGGCTGGCCTACCGCAAGGCCAGGTCCATGCGCCGTGGCGTTTACATGCGAGATCACATCCTTGTCGCACATGGCCGGGGAGTCTCCGATGCTGTCGCGCTCCCTCATTCATGTGACCCATGCCGCGCACTCCGAATGGTTTCTGAGTTGCTCTCGGATCGCGCGACTCTTTTGGAGGGCACCCTTCAGCCTTTCCTCGCGCCGGGTCGCTTCCGCCCAGTCGCCATCGGAAACGTTCAGAGACTTCGAGGGCGGAGGTGATTTCTGCCTTGCTGCCATGCCCGTGTTTTCGCCTCGGCATTCGAACCACCGCCACGATACTTTCGCACGATACACGGGGGACCAACCTCCAGCCCCTCAGCCGCGTGCGCGAAGGTTGCTATTGTCATAGTATCCTTTTGAGGCCATTCGGGTTTACGCGGCCTCTCCGGCCGCCCGCGCCACCGCCGAGGCGAAAGCCTCGACACTGTGAAATGCGATCGGTTCGATTTGCTGGCTGAGCCGCCCGGCCCTGAACACCTGAACCTGGTCCGCTGCCTCATAAGCCTCGAGAATTTCCGTGCAAAAGATCACCACGCCAGTTCCGGTGCCGGCGACCTCGCGTAAAAGGGCGTAGATCTCTCGCTTGCTGCCGATGTCGACGCCTCGCGTCGGTTCCTCCAGCAGGGCGAGCCTGGGCCGTTTCACAAGTGCCTGAGCAATCGCCACCTTCTGCTGGTTGCCGCCCGACAAGGCCGTGATCGGCTGGTGGCCGCCGATTGTTTTCACCCGGAAGCGCCTAATGGCGTTTGCCACGACGCCTCGCATGCGCGGCCGTGACAAAGCTCCGATCCGTCCTGCGATGTCTGGTCGACCAAGACGTGCGAGCGCGTTGTCGCCCACCGAAAGAGTGGCAAAGAGGCTTTCGGTGCGGGATGGCGCAACGTAGGCGACGTCCTGGTACCGCTTCGTGTCCGGGATGGTCATAGCTTCGGGGACCGTCTCCAGCCCCGCCATGGACCGCAGGAACTCGCGAGCGCCCGATCCTTCCACGCCAAATAAGGCGACGACGCGGCCGGGTGCCATTGGAAGGCAGGATCGCCCGAAAGCATCCCCGGTATAGGTTGGGAAGACGCGACTTGGTGTCCTGTCCGGGGCGTCCGCAAAGACGGGCTGTCGGACTCTGCAGGCGGCAGCGGGCTCAAGCCCCTGCACCAGCACGTGCGCGATCGCCTCCTCGGTCAACCCAGCGCCCGAAAGTTCGGTCGCGACGCGTCCGTCGCGGACGACGGCGACCCGGCGCGTGTGCTGGACGAGATCCTCCAGCCGGTGGGTCACCAGCAGGACGATATTACCTGCTGCGGCCAGCCGATGCAGTTCGGTGAACAACGCGGTCGACTCTTCGGCCGCGAGGGCCGAGTTGGGTTCGTCGAACAAGAACGCGCCCGCTTGCCGCGCCAGCGCACGCCCGATCTCGACGCGCTGGTGGACCGCAAGGGAGCAATCCGCCACGAGGGTGCCTGCCAGCCTTTCAAGACCCAGCGCAGCCAGCAGCGCTTTGTCGTCCGAGCTGGTCCGAGGGCGCCGCAACCGCCGTCTTTCGCGGCCGACCAGCAGGTTCTCGGCAAGCGTCATGTTGGGGAAGAGCTGCGGTTCCTGATGGACCACCGCGACGTGGCCGCTCAGAGTCCCGGCGGAGCAGGCTCGGCTGCCAAGCAGGATGTCGCCGCTGTCAGCCTCCTCCTCGCCCGCGAGCACCTTGATCAACGTGCTCTTGCCAGCACCGTTCGGCCCAGCCACCCCCAGCACTTCGCCGGGCACCAGGTTGAGATCGAGGCCCTGCAGCGCGCGCGTGTTCCCGTAACGCTTGGTCAAGCCGCGCAAGATGATCGGTGCCGAGCCGCCGGTCATCGCGGGCGACGCCGGGCAAGGCGGGAGACGCCGAGGTCGAAGGCCACCGCGCCTATCGTCACTATTCCGAGAAAAATCTGCTGCGCGTAAGGCCCGGGCGACAGGACCGCGAGGCCAGTCTGCAACTCGGCGAGCAGGAAAGCGCCACCCACCGTGCCGATTACCGTGCCTTTGCCGCCCGACAGGCTCGCGCCTCCGATTACCACAGCGGCAAAGACCGGAAAGGTTTGTGACAGGCCGATGTCGGGCTGCGTCGTCTGCACAAAGGAGAAGTCGAGAATGCCGGCGACCGCGGCCAGCACGCCGGAAGCCATGAAAGCGAGAACCTTGTAGCCGTTGACGGGGAGACGGGCGAAGCGGGCCGCCGTGGCGTTGCCGCCGATGGCGAACAGCCGGAAGCCATATAGCGAGCCGTGCAAGAGGGCGCCGACCGCGACCGCCATCGCGATCATCCAGGCGATCTCAAGCGATACCTGATGCGAGCCGACCTGGCGCGTCAGGCCGTTGAAGAACGCGATCTGGGCGGCCGATACCGGATACCCCTCGGGAGGGTAGGCGGGGTTGAAGGTCGTGGCGCTGGTAATAAGCAGCGACAGGCCGTAGAGCAGGTTGTAGGTGCCGAGGGTGACGATGAACGACGGGATTCGGCACCAGGTGCTCAGCACGCCGTTGATCAGGCCCACCATCGCCCCGATCAGCAGGGCGAGCGGCAAGGCAAAGTAGACAGGTACCCCGCCCAGTATCCAGATCACCGCGAGGGCGTTCGAGGCCAGCCCGTACATGGCGCCGACCGACAGATCGATCTCGCCGGCGACGATCACCAGTGTGAGGCCGAGCCCGAGGATGGTCACCGAGCACATCGACCGCAACACCGAGATGCCGATGTCGAGGGTCAGGACGGCTGGGTTGAGCAGCCAGAAAGCTAGGCCGACCATTATGATGGCGGCGAGCAGGCCGCCCACTCGCGCCAGGCCGGCCAGGCTCCTGGGAGCCGCGAACGTCGCGCCGCGCGCCGCCGGCGCTCCCTTCACCGGCACCGGTACTTCCCCGTTTGCGGGGGCGCGGAGCGGCACAATTCACTTCGCGGCATGCTTCACTTCGCGGACGAGAGAGACTGGTCGAGCTGGGCCCGCGCGACCGGCACGTCGGCCTTCAGCACAGGCTGCAGGCTCTGCATGTTGGGCAGCACCTCGCCAGCCGCGGCGAAACGGGCGCAGGCAGCCGCGCCGAACGCGCCCTGATCTGGCCAGCGCTGGTCGAGCAGGGCAACCTGGATGCCCTTCTCAATGCCGTCGAGCTGCCCCTTGCTGACGTTCCAGCCGATCGTGAACACCTTGCCGGTGCGGTTGAGTTCGGCGATGGCGCGGTCGGCGTGCTCGGCCCCGAAATCCACGTTCTCGATGAACTGCAGGTCGGGGTGCGCGAGCAGGAAGGTCCGGTAGGTGTCGTAAACCTTGCCGGGTGCGTACGAGGTGTTGAGCGGGTTGGTTTCGGTGGCCAGGAACTTGGCGTCGGGGATCGCCTTCAGGATCGCCTCACGGAACCCCTTCATGCGGCCCTGGGCCCATGTCTGCGCGGGGTCTCCGCCCGACACCGCGAACACTTTGAGATCCGTGGCGGAGCTCTTCATCCAATCCAACACGACCTGGGCCGCCGTCGCACCCTCCTTGAGGGGTACCTGGGTGAAGTTGGTGAACTCGTGGCCATGCGTAGGCAGGCCCACCGTGAAGACCGGAATACCCTTGTCCATCATCTGGTTGACGACGTGCTCGGCCGAATCCGAGGTGACCGGAAGCACCGACATGCAGTCGACCCCGTCCACCGCGAGCTTGGCTTGAATCTGCGAAACCTGTTGGTTGGCGTCGGGCTGGACCGGCGCGATCGCCGAGCAGTCGATCGGGTAGGAGCTCGTGGCCGACGCGCATCCCTGCCTGAATCCGGTGAGTTGCTGTTGCGAGAACAGCGGCAGGCCGGACGCCATGTAGGAATAAACTACGTTCAGCGGCTCGTGCTTGCGAACTTTCGCTGCGATCCGGTCCGCAAGCTTGAATGTGCCCCACGGCATGGCAACGCTGTCCGGCGCGCCCTCCGGCTTGGGACCGCTCGTCGGCACCTGCGAGGCCGTTTGCGCCGCGGCACTTGCCGCAGCGGCCGTGAGCAGAGCCGCGCCGAGATACAGCCGTCCAACGTTGTTGCGCATCGTTTTCTCCCGGTATTGTCTTTTTGTGATCGGCATGGGCGCCGCTGTTCAGCCGAGCAGCGACGACAGCCGCTCCTTGAAGTTCTGGCCAGCGGCCAGGCCCATCGCGGCGGCCTGCTTGTTGACGTGGCTGACGACGCCATGGTCCCACATGTCCTGCGAGTCGCCGATCATGCCGCTCTCGTGGCCGATCGTGGCGCCAGCGACGCCGCGCCGCGCCAGCATGTCCAACGCTGCTATCCCGGCTTTGTTCTTGCCAACGCCGGCATCATTGAACAGCACGAGCTTCAGCGGCACTTCGAGCGCGAACTCGCCAGAACTCGTGCCGCCATGCGAGGCGGAGAGCACGATCGCACCCGCGTCCTCGGGCGTGACCTTGGTGATCGAATCCATGATGACCACGCGGCCCTTGGGTCCGTCGAGCATCGTCTTCTTGAGCATGGACGTAACCTCTTTTGACGCTTGCGTTGCGGTCTCAGGACCGGGTGATGTCTTGGATCGACTGGGCGATCGCTGCGGGCTCGAACACCTTCTTCCAGTCCGGCCGGAACAGATCGGTCTTGGCCTTCTCGATGGCTTTCTTGGCGCCGTCGGAGAAGGTGCCGTTCTTGAGTTCATTGAAAACGATGGCGATCTCCACATTGAGATGGCCGAGGATGAAGTCGCGGGCGGCCTGCTCGGGAACCCCGCGGCGGATCGCCTCGTCCATGCCCTCACGGATGACCGTGACGCAGGTCGCGCCGACCGTTTCGGACAGGACAGGCTCCAGGATCGCCATCTGCTCCACGGTCACGCGGTGCGCCCGCATCACCGGCGCGTAGATCGCGCGCGCGACCTTTTCGCCAAGCTCGTAGCTGCCCTCCGGGCCTTGCATCAGCGAGCACACGATATGCTGCTTGGCGGCGATGCCGCCGAAGAAGTCCGTCTTGGCTGCCGGCTTCACCTCGTCGTTATAGACGGGCGGGTGGCTGGGGTGGGTGACGAAATAGACGAGGTCCTGGCGATCCGGCAGGTCGCCGGCGAACGGCGCCGCGGCGTCGAGGACGACCACCATGGTGCCCGGCTTGAGGTGGTTGCCGAGTCCTTGCGCGACCGCCTTGATGCGGTTGTCGGGCACGGCGAGGATCACCACGTCCGCGCCGTCGAGCGCCTCGGCCGCTTCAACGGTGGGCAAGCCCCGCTCGGCGAGGTTCGCCTTGCCCTGCGCGCTGACCTCGACATGGCTGACCTCGAAGTCTGTCTTCAGCAGGTTGTCGGTGATGCGCCCGCCCATTTTGCCGCCAGCGCCGATAAGTGCGATCTTGGTCACGTTCCGATCTCCCGGTTGTCGGTTACAGGGTGCCGTGGAGCACCTGCGAGAAGAAGTTTTCGCCGCCCATCTGGCCGCCCTTCAGCGCAAGCTCGAGCCCGTCGAAAGCCGGCTCGTCGGCGTGGGTGCGGCAGAGCGGGCAGCCGCGGACGAGGGCGGCCCGATACGACAGGGCATGCAGGCCGAGCTGGTTCGTCACGTGCCCGGACGTGTCGCCGCCAGCCACCACCGCACGCCTGACGTTTGAGCGGCGCAGCACGTCCCGGAACACCACCCCAAGCCGCTCGCCGAGCCGTGTGTTGAAGGCGATGCTCGTCATGCCGGCTGGCGGGGCAGCACCGCGGTCGTCGGGGCCGAGCGCGGTGTAAAGGAGGGGACTCCTGCCCTCGGCCAGCAGCGCGACGGCGCCCGCGGCCGCCTCCTGCATCGCCTCGCCGCCCTCGATCAGGGATAGCGGGTCGAGCCGCAGGCCAGCGAAGCCATCGTCCAGCCCCCTGTGGATCTGGGCCTCGTTGGTGGGCGAGCAGCTGCCGGAAAGCACGACGATGCGGTCCGCCGGCGGAGGAAGCCTGTTGTCGGCCGACGCCGGGACAAGCCCGAGACCGCGCCAGTGATTCACGAGGGCGAACTCCACGCCCGACGAGCCGATCACGAAGCTTGGCTCGTGCCCGGCGCCCTCCCACAACAGCCTGCCGACAACGTTCTGGGTGGCGGCATCCACGGTGTCGAGCACCACGAGTTCCGCGCCTGCCGCCGCAATCAGACCTGCCGGCTCCTGCTGGACAGGGCCGGTGAGCGCGACGTGGTCAACCAGCACGGAGCGGAGCCGGGTCTGCGCCGCGAGGTGCAGCCGCAGGTCGGCCTCGTGCATGGGGGTGGTCGGATGGCGGCTCATCACGGGATGGCGGTCGATGCGGTAGATCGCTCCGGCGGCGGTCGCGAACAGGTTGCCGAACAGCACGAAGCGGCCGAGCGCCGGCGCGCCCACCACCACCGGGACGGGCTTCTCGCCGAACACCGCGCGACCGATCTCGGCGGCCCGGCCGATGCTGCCCACGTGTGGCGCGCTGTCGAAGGTGGAGCACACCTTGTAGTGGCAGAGCGGCGCTCCCGTCGCCTTCAGCCATTCGAACACCGGCGGCAGATGCTCGTCCATCCAGCGAGGGTCCTGGCTGCGGCTGATGCCGGCGAGGCCGACGACCCGCGCCTCGGGGAAGCGGGCGAGATGCGCGGCATCCGGCGTGGCCAGGAAAAGGACGGTCGGGATGCCGGCGGCGGCCAACACTTCCAGCGCGTCGGTCGAGCCGGTGAAGTCGTCGCCGTAGAAGGCCAGAAGGCGGGCGCTCTGGGTGGTCATGGCATTCCGACACCCTGCAGCGGGAAGGCGCTTTCGATCAGGCAGGATGCACGAAGCCGGTCAACCATGGCGATGTCCTTTCGCCTATCCGAGCTCTGCCGCCGCCGGCCGTGTCGCGCAACCCGTCTCCGCCGCCGTGTAGGCAGCCTCGGCTGCGGCATAGGTCTTGAGGTTGTCCGCGCCGCTGGTCTCGGCATCGCGCCCGGCGCGCCAGGCGGCGATGATGGCGCGTTGCGTCAGGAGCACGCTCTCCTGGGCGATGTGCCAGGGCTCCGCCGTCCACGGCAGGAGCGGCGAGCCGACGGTCCGCTCGACCAACTCGCCGCGGGCCGTCACCGCCATGCGGAAATCCTCATGGAGCTTGATCGATCCCTTGTCGCCTTCAAGCGTGATGAGCGTCTGCGGGAACGGGTCTGGAACCTGTCGCGCCTCGTAGGTGGTCTCGACGACGCTCACGGCGCCCGACTCATGGCGCAGCAGCATCGTCGCGGTGTCCTCGCCCGCGTTCTTCGCGTTGCGCCGCTGCGTCTCGCAGGAGACATGGCGCACCTTGCCCAGCAGGAACCGGGCGAGGTCGAGCACGTGCACGCCGGTGTCGAGGATGGCGAGCCGCTTCTCATGGTGGAAATAGGGCTGCGTGCGGTACACATCGAAGCCGGTGCGAAATGCGATGCGGCCCCAGGTCGGGTCGCCGATGACGCCGGATTCGAGCGTCTCGCGCAGCGCGCGCATCGGCGTCTGGTATCGGAAGTTCTCGTGAACGGCGAGCGGCACGCCGGCCGCGTGCGCCGCCTTCACCATGCGCAGGCATGCCGCCCAGTCAGGCGCCAAGGGTTTCTGCACGATGGTGCGGACGCCGCGCGTCACGGCGAGCAGGACGAGGTCCTCATGCGTCTCCATCCGCGTCGCGATGTCCACGAAGTCAAGCCGTTCCGTGGCGAGCAAGGCGGCGGGATCGGTGTAGCTGTGCGCGATGCCGAAGGCCTGCGCGGCGGCCGTCGCCTTGGCCGGGTCGAGATCGCACACGGCGACGAGTTCGACGCCATCCGCGCGCATGTCGCGCCATGCGTTGAGGTGGTTCTGGGCGAAGAAGCCGCAGCCGATCAGAGCACCACGCATGAAAGCTTCCCCCACGGCCCAGAGATCAGATCGATGTGACGCCGAGCTGCCTGAGCAGGCTGAGCGTGTCCACCATCGCCCAGTGCTCGACCAGCTTGCCGCCCTCGATGCGGAACAGGTCGAACACCTCGACATCGATGGCGTTGCCGGTGGGCGCGATGCCGAACAGCTCGCCGCGATGGGTGCCGCGGAAACGCAGGCGGACCAGCACCTTGCCCGCGTCCTCCATGACGTCGTGGATGGGCAGGTTCAGGTCAGGCACGCCCGCCAGCAAAACGTCGTGATGGTGCTGCAGCCCGTCGGGCCCGATCACCTGATACGGAAGGCCGGGATCGTGCCGCTTGAAGCCGGACGAAACGTTGTCCCGCCACCACGCCATGTCGCCGTTGACGAACGCCCTGAAATACTCGACGCCAAGTCGCTTGGCCTGCTCTCGATCAGACATCGTTCCTTCCTGTCCCGTCATTCCCGTTCCACGCCGTCAGGCGAACGCGTCCGACCCGGTCCGGTCGGTAAGCTTGCGGAACGCCGGCTGGCCGGTGCCGGCGGTGAGGCCGCCGTCAACCACGAGGTTGGTGCCGGTGATGTAGGTCGCGTCGTCAGAGGCGAGAAAGGCGATCGCGCCCGCCATCTCGTCCGGCCGTCCCATCCGGCCCATAGGCAGCCTTTCCTCAAATCCCTGCATGATCGCCGGGTGCGCCCGCATCCAGCTCGTCGACGCGGCCTCCGTGACGCCGGGGCAGACCGCGTTGACGCGGATGCCGTCGGACGCGTGGTCGATCGCCATGGCGCGGGTCAGGTTGACCACGCCGCCTTTGGCCGCGTTGTAGGCGGCAAAGCCGACATCGGCGACCAGGCCGGAGATCGATGCGGTGTTCACGATGTTGCCCTTGCGCGCGATGAGGTGGGGCAACGCCGCTCGGCTCGCGTAGAAGACCGAGCTGAGCGTAGTCGCGATCACCTGGTCCCACACCTCCGGCCTGATCTCCGTGACGTAGCCGAAGGCGCCGACGCCGGCGTTGTTGACCAGCACGTCGAGGCCGCCGAACGCCGCCATGGTGTCAGCCACCAGCGCCTCGATCTCGGCTGCCTTGGACACGTCGACGCGGGTTAGGCGAAGGCGGCTCGCGGGCAGGTTCAAGATCGCCGCTTGGGCTTGGAGCGTGGCGAGGTCGATGTCCGATAGCGACAGCGTGGCGCCCTCGGCCGCGAAGCGCCTTGCCGACGCAAGCCCGATGCCGGACGCCGCGGCGGTGATGGTGACGACCTTGTTGTCGAAACGGGACATGACGGACCTCACGAAGAACCAAAGACGTCGCGCAGCCGGGCAACGGCGGCAACTGCGATCAGCGTTCCACCCCAGATCCCAAGCGTCAGGAACTGGCTGAGGTTCAGCAGGTTGAACGCGGTCGAAATGAGCTGAAGGATGACCAGGGCAAGCACCAGGCCCGCCACCCTGCCGAAGCCACCCGACGGTGACACGCCGCCGAGCACCGCGGCCAGGATCGTGACCAGGAGGTAGCTCTCGCCGTAGGCCGCGTTGGCCGAGTTGAAGCGCGCCATCATCACGATGCCGGCGATGGCGGCGAGCAGGCTCGACAGGATGTAGACGCGGACCAGCATCCGCCGCGTGTCGACGCCTGAGTAGCGGGTCGCCGCCTCGTTCGAGCCGAGCATGGGGAGCGTCTGGCCGAACGGCGTGCGGTTCAGCATCAGCGCCATGACCGCGGCCACGCCGACGAAGACCAGCACCACGACCGGCACACGGGCGATCGAGCCATTGCCGATGTAGACGATCGGCGTAGGGAAACCTGACAGCACCTCGCCATGTGTAAGGCCGATGCTGATGCCCTTAACGAGCGTCATCGCTCCCAGCGTGGTCAGGATCGGCGAGACCTCAAGGTAGGCGATCAGCAGGCCGTTGACGGCGCCGATCGCCACCGCCAAAGCAAGGCCGGCCAGGACGGCAGCGAACTGCCAGGCGGCCCAAGCGGTACCGGGATCGGCCGGCACCATGGACCTCATGATAAAGGCGATGGTGAGGGCGACGAGGTTCGCGGTGCTGATGATGGACAGGTCGAGGCCCCCCGACAGCAGCGGGACCATCATCGCCAGCGACAGGATGCCGAGTTCGGGCAACTGGAACGCCATCGACCGCAGCGAGGCGCCGGTGAACAGCCGGTCGCCCAGCATCAGGCCAAACGCCATCAGCAGCGCCGCAAGCAGCAGGACCAGGCGGCGGTTCACCGGCCCGATCCGCGGCGCCCAGCTCCGCGCCGGCAACGCGACCCCGCTCATGCCGCGGCTCCGATCAGGCGCCGCGTCGCGAACCGCTGCCGGCGGCGCTCCCAGGCGATCATCGCCACGGCTGCGAGGAACACGATGCCGGTGAAGCACTGCGTCCAGAACGAGGACACCCCGAGCAGGATCAGCCCGTTCTGCAGCATCGCCAGCAGAGCCAGGCCCAGAACGGTGCCGAGCACGGTCCCGTTGCCACCGGCGAGGCTGGCGCCACCCAGGACCACGACCGCGAGCACGTCGAGTTCACGGCCGACCAGCGCGTTCGGCACGACCGAACCGGCAACCTGCGCTTGCGCCAGCGACGCCAGGCCGGCGCAGAAACCCATGTAGCCGTAGGCGACCATGTTGAGCCTGAGCACGTTGAAGCCGACCCGCTTGGCGGCCTCGGGATTGCCGCCGAGTGCCCGCAACTGCCGGCCGACGCTGGTTCGGTTGAGCAGTGCCCAGGTCAGCACGAAACTCAGCACGAGCCCGAGCATCTGCATGTTGAGGATGTACGGGTTACCGTGGGCATCGGTGCCCACCACCCAGGACAGGCCGTCAATAAACCAATCGGGCAGCGTGTTGATCGGGTTGCCGCCGCTCAGGAACATCAGCAGGCTGAAATAAACGTTCAGCATCGCGATGGTCACGATGATGCTGGCAATGCGAAGCCCCGTCACGAGCAGGGCGTTGACCATCCCCAGCAGCGTGCCGACGACCAGGGCGACCGCAAACAGCCCGAGCCAGCCGACATCGTATCGGCCGGCTACCGTCACGGCCAGGTATTGCGCGATGGAGGCGACGGCGGTGAAGGAGATGTCGAGGCCGCCGGCGACCAGGACCACCAGCAGGCCGGCGGCCAGCATGCCTGGAAACGCATACGAGGTCAGCAGGTCGATCGCGTTCTGCAGCGTGAAGAAGTTCTTGGTGGCAACTGAGAGCAGGATGAAGAACACGGCGGTGACGACGAGCAGCCGTGCCTCGTGGGTGCGGCCGAACCGGCCCAGGGACTCACGCATCGACGGCCTCGCGAAGCGCGGTCTCGCTGACCTTGAGCGGCTGGTACTCGCCCACGACCAAACCCTCCCGCATCACCAGGACCCGGTGTGCGTGGCTGTAAACCTCGGGGATCTCGTCGGAGATCATGATCACCGCGAGCCCGTCTTGCGCAAGTTGCCGGACGATGCGGTAGATGCCGTCCTTGGCGCCGATATCGACGCCAACGGTCGGGCTGTCGAGGATGAGCAGGCTCGGCTTGGTCGCGAGCCACTTCGCCAAGACCACGCGCTGCTGGTTGCCGCCCGACAGCGTGCCGACCGGGTTCTCCGGGTCACCCACCTTGATCCCGAGATCGCCGATCCATCGCCGCACCAAGCTGCGCCGACGATCGCTCTCCACGAAACCAAGGCGATCGGCGAGGCTGTCGAGCACGGTCAATGCGATGTTGGCGGCAATCGGCTGCGCCATGACAAGTCCGAGAGACAGCCGATCCTCCGACACGTAGGCAATTCCGTTGTCTATCGCCTCGCGGTTCGACCAAAGCTGCAGTGCCCGCCCGTGCAGGCGGATGTCGCCGGAGTCAGGAGGGTTCATGCCGAACAAAGAAAGAGCCAGTTCGGTGCGGCCGGAACCGAGCCGACCGGTGATGCCGAGGATCTCGCCCTTCCTGACCGAGAGCGACACGTTCGCGTAGTTGCCGGCGCGCGACAGGTTGCGGACCTCCAGTACGGGCGGCGCGGCGCCGAGGTCCGTCTCGATCGGGCGCTGCTCGAAGGACTTGCCGGTCATCAGTTCGACCAGTCGGTGGTCGGTCATGCCCTTCGCGTCGAACGTGCCGCACTTCTCGCCGTTGCGGAGCACGGTGACACGCTCGGCGATCTCAAGGACCTCGTCCAGACGATGGCTGACGAAGACAACGGCCACCGACCTGCGCTTGAGTTCCAGCGTCAGCGCCAGCAACGCATCGACCTCGTGCCGGGTCAGCGATGCCGTGGGCTCGTCCATGATGACCAGGCGGGCGTCGTTGGCTATGGCGCGGCAGATGGCGACGAGCTGCCGCTGCGCGATCGACAGGTCGGCGACGAAGGCGCCAGGATCGAGCGATACGCCGACCCGCTCGAGCGCCGCTTCGGCGGTGCGCCGGATCGCCTTCCAGCGCAGCAGGTGCAGGCCGTGATGCCGCTCCACCGCGATGTTCTCGGCAACGGTCAGGTTCGGGAACAGCGACAAGTCCTGATAGATCACCTGGATGCCGCGGCGGATGCTTTCCGCCGGAGTCAGGCCCGTGCACTGCTGCCCTTCGATCAGGATGCGGCCGCCCGCCTCGGGCGGCTGCACGCCGGAGATGATCTTGATCAGCGTTGACTTGCCGGACCCGTTCTCGCCGGCCAGGCAGTGCACTTCGCCGCTCGCCACGTCCATGTCGATGCTGTTCAGCGCACGGACGCCGCCGAACCGCTTCGAAATGCCCCGGAGTTCGAGAAAGCTGGACAAGGCGGTTGCCGGTCCTAGATGCCGAGCTTCAGGAGTTCGGGCAGCGTCTGCTTGTTGAGGACCAGCATGCGGGACACGCTGATGATCTGCTTTTCAGGATCGACGGTGGCCTTGCCGATGCCGGGAATGTCCATGCCTGTGTTGAAGTCGGCCTTTTTCAACACGAGGCTGGCGACCGCGACGAGGGCCTCGCCGACCTCCTTGGGGCTCCACAGGAAGACCTCCTTCAGCGCGCCCGACTCGATCAGCGGCTTCGCCTGCGAGGGCAGCGCGAAGCCGGTCACGGCGAGCTTGCTTTGCAGGTGGCGCTGGCGGACCAGGTTGCCGGCGCCGATCGGGCCGTTCGAGCCGAAACCGATCACGCCGCGCAGATCCGGGTAGGCCTGCAACGCGTTGCGGACAACCTGCTCGGTGGTGTCGATCTCGTCCGCGCCGGGGAAGCGGTCGGTGACGAGCCGCATTCCCGGGTAGCTCTTTTTTTGGAACGCTATTGCGGCGTCGCACCAGAGGTTGTGCAGCGGCGTCGTGAGGGTGCCGACGATGCAGATGTAGTCACCTTTCTCGCCCATCTGCCGGGCGAGCGACTGCATCATCGCCTCGCCGAAGGCGGTGCTGTCAACCATCTCGACATCCCAATTGCGGCCCTCCATGTCGGGGCCTTCCTGGGTGATGACGATGATGCCGGCGTCGCGGGCGCGCTTGACCACGGGCGCCAGGACCTTGACGTCGAGCGGGATGAGGCCGAGCACATCGACCTTCTTGGCAATCGTGTCCTCGACTAGGCGGACCTGCTGGGCAGGATCGACGTGGGTGGGGCCGATCATGTCCGACGCGATGCCGAACTGCTGGCCGGTTGCGACGAGACCTTCCTGCAGCAGCGAGAAGTATGGAACGCCTATGATTTTTGCGACGGTGGTCATGGTCGGTGTCGCCGCGGAAGCCGGGCGGACGCCGCCCATCGAGCCGAGGGCGGCAAGGGCGCCGGTCGATTGGAGCACTTGGCGGCGGTTCATTGTTGTCTCTCCCTTGAACGATTCACGGACCATGGCGGGTCAGACGAGGCCCAGCGTCGGCCGGTGCAGCGGCACGCCCGCGCACGGAACCGGCACCGCTTCCACTTGACCCTTGCCGACCTCGGTGACCAGCAGCGTGGTGCCGGCGAGCGCGAACGCGCAGTTGGTCGGGCACGGCCCGTCCAGCGTCAGCCGCTCGGCCACGGCGCCGTCCTGATCGAGCACGGTGATGTTCTGCTGACCGTAAACCGTGCAGTACAGCCGCCCGTCGGCGCCGAACTTCATGCCGTCCGGCCCCTTGAAGTCGTTCTGGTCCTCAGGCTGCAGGACGTTGCCGAACAGCTCGCGCCGCAACGTGCCCGGCCCGAACACGTCGTACCGGTACACCTCGCCGGTCAGCGACGCGTTGGCATAGAGCGCATCGCGCCCGTCAAAGGCGATGCCGTTGGTGAAGTGGATGCCGCTGTCGATCCTGCGGAGGACCTTGGCGGCCTTGGGATCGATCTCGAACACGCGGCCGTCCCACGGAAGCTGCCGGAACCCCTCGACGAAGTTCTGGCCGTCGAGGAAGTCCTCGATCGCCAGGCCGGAATCCGTGAGGTAGAGGTGCCCGTCGGGGCCAAAGGCCAAATCGTTTGGGAACAGGAATGGCCCGTCGTCGTCGCCTTCGATGCGCAGGATCTCGCGGCCGTCCGGCGCGATGCAGATCACTGCCCGCAGCCCGGCTTCGGCGATCCAAAGCAGGCCTTCGCCGTCGATGGCAAGCCCGTTAGGCCGGCCGCCGGTCTTCTTGACAACGGTTCGCCGGCCCTGCTGGTCGAGCTTCGTGACGCAGCGCGTCGCAGACGACATCTCGGTGACGTACATCGAGCCGTCCGGGAGGCTGACCGGACCTTCGGGCGCGCCGATGCCGATTGCGGAGAGGGTGTGAGCCATGGTGTCTCCAATATGCGCGACATGTTAGGCGATCGTTTGTGACGGTTCGGCTCGCTTACAGCCACTCCTTGACGGACCTGATCCGCCGTCGTGGGCGGCCCGGTCTGTCGAAACGGGACGCGTACGCCATCGCGCATTGGCAGGCCCGCGACTGCCTCGCCAGGACCGCCCACCACACTGTTGTTCTCCGGGAAGACGGCCAAGCGACCGCCTTTGCGTGCCTCGGCCAAAACTGTTTCATTTTGGAGCGGATTGGTCGTGAGACGTGGAGGACGGCGGCGCCGACGTGGTTGTCGGACAACGCCTTGGAAGGCTCAGGCACCCGCATAGTCATCAGCCGGTGGTCAGCCCTGGCAACGCGCAGACAATCCTGATGTCGAGGTTTCCCCCGGCGATGGCCACGAAGATGAAGTCGTACGCCCGGCGCGGCGCGAACACGAAGCAAGTCGCGGCAAACAGCCTGAAGTTTTCGCGCGCAAGCCACCTCCATGTCCGGCATGTAGCCCGCCACGCCCGACATCGGCAGACGGCTACCGCCGGAGCCGTAGGTTTCAAGCTCATACTCGTGGATGATCCCAGCCTCAATCGGGGCCGCATACAGCGCGAAAGTGTAGTGGCCGACCGACGGCAGGGACCGATCGTGTCCCTCCCATTCGCGCTCGGCCAGACTCACGTTGGTGGTGTGACTCGATGACGAGCCCAGGCTTTTCATCGACGTGTGTCCTCCCAATCCGGCCTGCTATGTCGCAGATGCCTTTATTGATTAGCTGGCAGCTTCGGTCGCCGGGTAACAGCGGACAACCGCAAAATTCTCAACTATCAGTGAATTTGATTCAACTGAGCCATGCTGAGGAACGTCTCCTTTTCGGGCATTCGGTGGCATGCTGCACGGGATACGCAGGGTGGGCGCATCTGCCCCAGCCCTGCCCTGGGTCAGGCGACGCGAACGTAGATAGGGCGCACAAGCTCCAGCATACGACCTCGTGGTGCGCGGTGTTGCTCGCCAGCCCTCGATCGCTTCGGCCGTGAACCAGACCGTGAGAATGCCGCGCTGGCGCAGCCTGGCGCCGTAGTCGCACCAGTTGACGACCTTGCGCTTCTGTTTGGGGGTATGATGGCGGCGCGCTTGGTTCAGCTCGCAGGGCAAGGTGGGCATCCCGAGTCAGGTCAGGGCGTGCCACCTA
>CAXTUQ010000001.1:0-3855 GCA_964247405.1 uncultured Acetobacteraceae bacterium | reverse complement strand
GCTGCATGCCCAATCCAGCGGGGCTTATGCAACAGCCCAGCAGGCGGCGGTGGGGGTCGATGATCGGCAAGCCGTCCATGATGGCGCCGATCCTTTGGAAGAAGCGCTCGGCGGCCGCCTGCGGGCAAGCGCCTGCCGCCCGGCCCGCAGGCCAGACGGAGGGCACCCCGGTTTCAGTAAGCCCCGGCGGAGGGCGGGTAGAGCCTCTGCAAGGTCTTGCGGACCTGCGGTTCGTCGATGTTCTCCTTGGTCACCAACGGTTCGACCAAGGCAAGGTCCTTGGTGGTCGGCTTGCCGGTCAGGGTGTTGTGGACCTGCTCGGTCGCATCGATCCCCTGGCCGACCGCTTCCTGCAGGAAGATTCCCTGGATGACGCCATCGCGCAGCAGCTTGATCGTCGTCGGGCTGCCGTCGGCCGTCACCACGGCGACCTTGCCGACTTGGCCGCGCGTTTGCAGCGCCCGGGCGGCCCCGGTGGCGGCCTCGTCGTACATGCCGTAGATGGCCGTGATGTCGGGGTGCGCCGTGAGCAGGTCGTTCGCCTGATCGACGGCCTCCTTGACGGTCAGCCCGCGGGTTTGCAGGACAGACACGAGATCGCAGCCGTCGGCCTTGAACGACTCCTCTGCGCCCCGCAGGTATTTTTGCGCGTTCTCGCGGTCCTGGGGCAAGGACAGCATGCCGACCTTGTTGCCGCCCCGCTCCTTCGCCAGCTTGCAGACGAAGGACCCCTCGGCCTTGCCAGTCTCGTAGTTGTTCGCGGTCACGGCGGACGTGTAATCGATTTCGCCCGGCTGCGGGCCGATGCCGGTGAAGGCGATTGGGATGTTCTTCTCCTTCAGCACGCGTAGCACGGGCGGCGTGCTGCTGGAGCTGACCGGGCCCATGACGACCGCGCTCACGCCGCGGGTGAGTGCCGTGCGCACGTTGTTCATCTGGGTGCCCGGCGAGTTCTCGGACGTCATCTCGATGTAGTTCATGCCGAGCTCGGCGGCCTTGGTCTTCACGCCGTAGGCCACCCACTGCCAATACGAAATGTCGAGTGACGGGGCGATATAGACCACGGTGTCCTTCTTCTGGGCCGCCGCATCGCCGGGCAGGGCGGCGATGGCGCCTGCCACTCCGGCCAGTGTGCAGAGCGCGGCGGCGGCGTTTTTTAGCCCAGCCCTGTTCGAAAACGGTTTCATCGTCTCTCTCCCTTTTGGTTGTGGTTGTGGTCGTTTACCGCCGGATCTTGCCGATGCGGTCCACCAGCACGGCGACAAGAATGACCAGGCCGGTGACCGAGCCCTGCCAGAAACTGTTGATGCCGATAAGATTTACGCCGTTCTGGATGACCGTGATCATCAAGGCGCCGAGCAGGGCACCGAAGGCCGACCCGGTGCCTCCGAACAGGCTGGCACCGCCGATCACCACGGCAGCGATGGCCTGCAGCATCATGGCCGCGCCGGCGGTGCCTTCCGCGTTGCTGATGTAGGACACGCTGAGAACGCTTGCGAAGGAGGCGAGCAGCCCGGACACGACGTAGACCGAGAACCGGACGGCACGCACCGGGACGCCAAGCAGGCGGGCGGCACCGCTGCTGCTGCCCACGGCGTAGATCCACCGCCCCGCTACCACCCGCTTGAGGACGAACTCGATGGCCACCAGCAGAACGGCGCAATAAAGAACATAGTTCGGCACGCCGGGGACGAGCGCGCCGCCGTTCAACAGGTAATAGTCCGGGTCGGAGATGGGCAGCGAGTGCCCCCCAGTCACGATAAAGGCGAGGCTGCCCGCCACCGCGTAGGTGATCAGCGTGACCACGAACGGGGCCAGGCCCGCCAAGGTGACGAGAAAGCCGTTGGCCGCGCCGAAGACGAGGCCGACGCACAGGCCGGCGGCGCTGCTGGCCATGGCGCCGTGGCCGCCCTCCATCGCGAGGCCAGTGACCATGCCGGCCAGCGAGAACACCGAGCCGACGGAAAGGTCGATGCCGCCGGTGATCACCACGAGCAGGACGCCGAAGGCCATGATGACCAAGGGGGCCGCCGCCTGCGCGATGTTGGCCACGTTCCCCCAACTCAGTGCCGCGGGCACGAGCAGCCCGACGGCAACCTCCAGCAGGACGATCGCGACCGCGATCGCCGCCTCGGTGCGGTAGGACGAGAGCAGGCCGGCGCCGCCGCGCCTGCGGGACGCCGGGACGGGGCCGCCGTCGCGGCCAACCAATGGGTTCGCTGGTTGCATCGTTGTCGTTTCCTCCCCTGGTTCGGCGGTCCGCTCAGGCCGCCATGCCCGTGGCCGCAGCCAGACCGTCCTCGGTGATGTCCGCGTGGCGGAGAACGCCGGTCGGGCGGCCGTCCGGATCGAAGGCCAGGACGGCGTCGCAGAGTTCGATCAGCTCCGTCTGCTCAGTGGACCACCACACCACCGTCGTCCCGGCAGCCGCCATCGTCCGGATCAGCTCGTAGATCTCCCGCTTGGTCCCGATGTCCACGCCGCGCGTGGGTTCCTCCAGCACGAGCATGGCCGGGCGGAGATTGAGCCAGCGTGCGATCAGCAGCTTCTGCTGGGTGCCGCCGCTCAGCGTTGCCGGCAAATCCCACAGCGAACCCGCCTTGATCCGCAGCGCTGCGAGCAGCCCTTTCGCCTCGGCCACCTCGGAGCGGGGGACCAGGACCTGCCCGCGCGCGACACGGCGCGAGGCGAGCATGTTGTCGATGATGGGCAAGCCGGCCAGGATGCCTTTTCCGGCCCGGTCGCCGCTGACGAATCCTACCCCGGCCCGCACGGCCCGCCGCGGCGTCCGATGGGCGAAGTTCCGCCTGTCGAGCCGTACGATGAACGGCCCTGGCTCGCCCGCGCCAAT
The DNA here is from genome assembly GCA_964247405.1 of uncultured Acetobacteraceae bacterium. Taxonomy (GTDB): domain Bacteria; phylum Pseudomonadota; class Alphaproteobacteria; order Acetobacterales; family Acetobacteraceae; genus CAHJXG01. The sequence continues at coordinate 1,004 of CAXTUQ010000001.1, read as the reverse complement.
CAGTGCATTGATCAGTGCCTCCGGACCGGCGGGCGCCCCGGCCAAGCCGAGGATGTGGCCACCCTCTACGGCGACGTCGAGGCCGGGTCCCTTGATCTCCAGCCGACCCCTCCCTGCGCCGGCAACGTCCGACGCCCGCTTGGGAACGTCCTCGGCGGCGCCGGTTACGGCCGAGGCTTGGCCCATCTTGTCCACGATGTCCGCATCCGTGAGCACGTCCAGCGGCTGGCGGTCTACCGCCGTCACGCCGTCGCGGATGATGGTGCAGACGTCGGCGATCTGCCGGATCTCACGCATCCGGTGCGAGACGAACACGACGGAGATGCCGTTCTCGCGCGCGAGCCGGCGCAACACGGCGAACAGGCGCTCCGTCTCCGTGGCCGTCAGGTTGGCCGTCGGCTCGTCCAGCAGCAGGAGCCGAGCGCCGGAGCTGAGCGCACGCGCGATTTCGACAAGCTGCTGCTCGTGAAGTGTGAGATCACCCACCTTGGCCGCGGTCGCACGCTCAGCAAAATCGCGGTCGATGAGCGCGAGCGCCTTCAGCGCCGTGCCGTGCGCGACGCGCTGGCTGAACAGGGACAGCCCGCGACGCCGATGCGGCAGCTCGATGTTCTCGGCGGCCGTGAGATGCGGCAGTACCGCCAGCTCCTGGTGCACGACTGCGATCCCGCGCGCCCTGGCGTCGCGCCCTTCGGGGCCGTCGATGTCTCGTCCTTGGTAGAGAAGCGTGCCCCCGTCCTTCGATGTTACGCCCGAGACGATCTTCAGCAAGGTGGACTTGCCGGCGCCGTTGCCTCCGAGCAAGGCGTGGATCTCGCCCGCGGCGACCGCAAAGTCGACGCCGCGCAGCACTCTGGTCGGCCCGAAGCTCTTGGTCACGCCTTGCGCGTGCAGCAGGAAAGCCGGCATCGCTGGTTCCTCCCTTATCCGTTGCGTCGGGTTTCGGCCCCGTTTCCGTTGTGGCAGTCCCGCCCGGCCCCTGATCGAGCCGGGCGCCCCCGCCC